>JANOTW010000196.1:0-7751 GCA_031416575.1 Ferruginibacter sp. | reverse complement strand
TGCAAGCAATAAATTTTTTGCTGAAATGCTACCCAGCAGAAATAATATAATAGCAATCCTGAATTTCATGTTTTTTTTATTTATACCACACAAGGGATAAAACGTGAATAAAATTTTTTTTGTCCGGGCAATGAATCAATGGGCAACATCGTTGCATCGCCCTCTTGTACTTAATACCATTGGGGATCATTTATTATGTTTTAAATTAAACCCCGGCAATAACTCCCAGGCACTTGTCCCGATTTTTATCTGAAGGGGTTGGGGGTGTGTAAAACGAAAATTTTAATGGCCTTCTTTCGCTAAATACTCTTCTATTTCCAGGGATGTAACCGCAATTGGTTTTGGATACTTTTTCACCCAGGCCCTGAATTCATTTTTTATTTTATCCGACCAATCCCCATGTATTTCTCCCGATGGGTATTTGCTTTGTTGAAGCAGCACCCTTTCAAATTCATCCCGAAGGCCGGTTAACTCAGAAGCCTTTACAAGCCCTTCTACCAGGTGGGCAGGAATAAAGGCAACCCCATATTCATTGGCAAAAACTACATCACCAGGAAATACGGTTACCTCACCTATGCGGATGGGCGCATTAATAGAAGTAGGGGTCATATCCTTTATATAGGATGGATGGTGCCCCTTTACCCAGGCATTAAAACCTTTGGTGCCTTTTAACTCCTGCATATCCCTTACAGAGCCATAGAATATTACTCCCTTACCGGTTTTGCCGTAGATAGCATTACCTAAACTTGATCCTATCAACGTGCCATCTTTTACTTTACCAAAACCGTCTGCGACATATACATCGCCCTTCGTTAAGATATCAATGGGCCAGATATTTATGCCACCTTTTTGTGAGCGGCCTTCCGCTTTGCCCCAGGCTTTTACAAGGCTGTCAAGGTCGGGCCTTGCAGGCATAAATTGAGCGGTAACTACCCGGCCGGCCATTGTCTCCCCGGGTTTAAGAATGATCCAGTCTTTTTCAATCTGGTTTCGGTAGCCGCGGCGGTCCATATAACCCCAAACCTGTTCCAGCGTGCAATTTTGTAAACGCTCAATGATTATATCAGCAACCTTTGGCCTGCCATCGGCAAAACGTTCGCCTTTCCACAAAGAAGTATATGATTTTATTTGTTCGGCTGTAGGGGTAAGGCTTTGAGCGTAGGTGGCAATGGCCGATAAAATAAATATTGTAACCCAAATTAATTTTCTTTTCATGCAATCTTTTTTCAGGATGATAATTTTCCAGTGTCAGTAATACTCCGCAACTAATAAAATAACGAGATTTTGTTTTGTTCAATAACCTAATATAAAAAGGGTCCCTGTTTAATTTAAAACACAATTAAAGCTCCCCAATGGTATTCAGTACAAATTGTCTGAACCACTGATTGAAACTGATTTTTTTGATTAGCCTGATTTCTATTTTGACTAATAATCAAATCTGTCTGCTTTATCTATAACGTAATTAAAGTTCCCCAATGGTATTCAGTACAAGAGGGCGATGCAACGATGCTCCACATATCTTCTTAGCCTGGACAAAAAGTATTATTCCCGTTTTTATCGCTTGTCAGGTTTAACAACTATCGCCCGGGTTTACCCACATTCCATAGCCTTTTATGATTAAAAAAAACCTTACAAGGTTGGCAACCCGTGTGAGGAAAGTTTTGTCTTTTGGAAAATAATATCCACCTGGCATAAATTCACAAGCCAGGTGGTTATAAGAACTAATTTCAAAAATACCGGACTAATTAAAGCAGGAAATACTTTTGCATTAAGGTTTATCCCACCAAACCCTGGTATCCAAATTATCCGCACCTTGTTTTGCGATAGCTGCCTGTATGTTCACCGAATTCACGGAAATTTCAGAATTGGGATACGTGAGCCTTCTAATGAACGCCCCCGTTATCGCTTTTCCAGGGTAAGGATTAGGTGTTAATGCCGGGAACCCGCTTCTTCTGAAATTAGCAAAAGCTTCCGGCCCGTTCAAAAAGGAAGCGATCCAGTATTGGGTATTGATCTGTACCAAAGCAGTTGCGGCGCTAAATGGATTTGCATCCAGGTAAGGCTGTATGGCAGCAGCAGGAACCGCTGCGGCTGCATCGAAACTTGCCAGTTGCTCCATGTGAAGTTTTACGCCTGCATCATAATACCCTTTTGCCGTACCTGTTGTAACCCATCCCCTTTGTGCTGCTTCCGCCAATAATAATTGAGATTGGGCGGCCGTAACAAAGAACACCGGTGCGGAGTTTTTCGCCATGCGCCTGCGATCTACCTGGCTGAAATCATAAAAACTTGCCAGGCCTTTACTCACCGCAACGGCAGGTATCGTAGCGTTGTCGAAACCAAGCGGCATTCCAACCTGCCTTGCTGGATCAATAGAGCCAATAGCCACCGTTTGGCCGGGGCCTGATGTGGCGCCAACATACCGGATAGAGATAGCAGATAAACGGGGGTCGTTCGTGTTTTTTAAATAATTAACGAAAGGTTCAGCAAGATAAAAATTCGCCGCTTCGGTCGCATTCAATGTATTGCCAATGGCTTGGGTATAATCGTTGGTATGCCGCATAAATGCATTGTCGGCATTAGCGAGGATAACACCACCAGCAAATGCGGCCTGAACAGTTGACTGGGCCTTTGCAGCATCTGCTTTAATTAACCTCATGCCTGCCCTTAACAAAAGTGAATATCCGAATTTTTTCCACTGCGCAATATTTCCCCCATACAAAACATCCCCCGCTTCAATTTTACCTGCAGCGTTCAATGCAGCAGATGCTTCAGTGAGCTCCTGTATAATTTTTGGGTAGATGTCCTGTTGTGCGTCATACTTGGGTAGAAATAACTGGCCTATATATCCTAAGCCGCCTTCTGTATAAGGAATGTCACCATAAGTATCAGTCAAGACCATAAAGGCATGCGCCTGCAGTATCCGGGCCATGTTCATTAAATTGCTCCTATCCGCTATGGATTTGGTTTGGGTAATGACATTCCTCGTATTCCGGATCACATTCCGATAATAACCCTGCCAGAGGGCTTGTGTATTGTCCCGGTTATCCTGGTTATAATTAGCCCCGGTTAATACACCGGAATTTGGCGTAACGGTTTGTTGAACGATCCCTATTTCGTAAATCAGTGATGCGGTTGGATACGAAGTATTTACTACCGCATTATTCAATTGAAAAACAGGATCAATAGCCGTGGGGCTGGTGATATTTTTATTTAGATCGCCCAATCCTTTATCACACGAAGTAATAAATAACAATAAAAGCGCAGGCAAGCTATAGTTGAATATTTTTTTCATGATTCGCAGATATTAAAATTTGATATTTAAATTTAAACCCATTCCTCTTGTAGTGGGAAGCCCCGTTGATTCCATCCCTACAAGATTATCCGAACTGTACCCAAAACTTTCGGGGTCAATGTTGTCAATCCATTTTTTTAGGATCAACACATTGTTGGCAACAAAATTTAAGCGTACGCCTTTAACCGGCCATTTGACTGGTACATATTTGGTGAAATCGTACCCCAATGTAATTTGACGCAGCTTCCAATACCCACCGTTATAAATCACAGGTTCAATAAGGGCTTGCGAACGGACAACTTCCCAATATGCCTGAACTGGCGCCACTGCTGTATTTTTGCCTCCGTTTACACTTACGCCATCGCCCGTTACTCCTCCCTGTCTGCCTTCCAAGGTCATTTTGTGAAGCCCATGACGGGTTAAATTGAAGTTAGTGCCAGACAACATTTTATTGCCCAATTTAAAATCAATCAGGAAAGACAAGGAAACTCCTTTGTAATTGAAAGTATTATTAAAACCGCCCACCCATTTGGGTAACGCACTTCCGAAATTTACCAGGACAGGTGTTCTTAAGGCAATTCCATTTGTTCCAAAAACTTTATTCCCCTGGGCATCCCGCCTGAAACCAAAACCGGCTATCTGCCCCATTTCCATACCCACAATTTGCCTGAGCTCACCGTTGAACACATGTGTTCCTACAGTGATCCGTTCGCCTGGATTATTTGTTTTCAAGCTTAAAACTTTTGTTATGTTGTAGGCGCCGTTAACAGTAAACTCCCAGGTAAAATCCTTTGATTGTACCGGTACAAGATTGAGCAACACTTCAAGCCCCATATTACGGCTTTGCCCGCTATTAATCCGGGTATCAATAAAACCGGAAGCATCAGATATCTGGGCCTGAACGATCTGATCGGTGGTTATTTTCCTGTAAGCGGCTACATCAAGGTTTACCCTGCTATTAAACATTTTCAATTCAATGCCTACTTCTGTTTCAGCGATACGCATTGGCCTCAGGTTAGCATTTGGAACAGTTGAACTATTAGGCCCGCCAACGGGCTGGCCTGCCCCGGATGGATTCGCCAATAAATTTGCACTAATACCATAAAACAATTGATCAGCATACGCCGGTACATCTGTATCGCTACCTACTTCGGCATAACCAACCCTTAACTTGCCATACGATAGCCAATTCGGCTGAAAATTTTCGGAAAACACATAACTGGCAGTTACGGATGGATATATGATACTCCGGTTTTCAGGGGACAAAGTTGAGAACCAATCATTCCTTAGTGTTCCATTCAAATAGAGAAAACGCTTGTAGGAAAATTCCGCAGCGCCATAAACGGAATTCACCCCTCTTTGGGAAAGATCGTAAAAAGGATCTTTCGCCCTTCCATTTTGAACGGTATAAAGGCCCCTTATAACAAAGTCAGTTACCTGTACGCTATTCAGGTCCGAGCGTCTGCGCATTTGATTGCCACCGGCAGTGAGGTTAACACCAAAGTCGCCAAATGAACGTGTTGCGGATAACAAAACATCCGCATTGGTTTCCCTAAACCTACGGGAGTCCTGTGTGTAAAGGCCATTTACGAAACCGGCTGGTGCGGCAGCCCTTGAGGCATGGCCTGTTGGATAATTATTGTAATCCTGGTCGCGTGACCAGTAATCTTGTCCAATGCGGCCCTGAACATACAACCAGGGAAGAATATCATATTTCACTGAAACGTTACCAAATATCCTATCCCTGCGGATGTTTTGAAACTGTTCCGCCAAAACCCAATAAGGATTGGTGCGGTTCATAAATCTTGAGTAGATATATTCATTTCCCTGGGCATTATACTTATTTGCATTCAGCACCTCAAGGGGCATTGAATTAGCAAGGTTGTATAAAGTGGTGGGTATGGAGTTATCCTGGTTAGCGATATTCGGGGGGTTCTTGTTAACCTCGTTTGAATAGTTGACATTACCCATAAAACTGAATTTATCAGATAATTTATAGCTAAATCCCAGGTTGACCGTCTTGCGGTTGAATTCATTGTTGGGTACTATTCCTTTGCTATCCAGATTACCCAGGGATAGATGGAAGCCGCCTTTTTCATTACCTGATGCCAGCGTAATCGTGTTGGTCAGGTTCTGCCCATTCCTGAAAAAGTTTTTGATCCTGTTATATTGGGGCTGGTACGGCATCACCAGATTATTAAATAATACCTGTGTCATTCCGGGTTGAAATCTTTCGCCAAAAGACCATTGCCCCGATGTGGGATTGGGCGTTGTTGGGCGAATGCCATTTTCCCCCTGCCCGTATTCATATTGGTAATCCGTAAAATCCAGGGGGGTTTCATTAGTATAATTCACATTATAGGATATACCGATTCCTTTACCCGAACCTTTTGTTTTGGTAGTGATCATTATAACGCCATTCTGGGCACGGGAGCCGTACAAAGCCGCTGCAGGTGCGCCTTTCAGTATGGTCATGCTTTCTATATCATCGGGATTGATACTCGACAGCCCATCCCCGCCATCAGCCGTATTTCCACCACCTCTTACACCAATGGAATTGTCGGAGGCGGCATTACCCGGGTTTGTTCCAAAATTGGTATTATCAACAGGAACACCATTGATAACGATCAGCGGATTATTTTGTCCGGAAATGGAAGACTGCCCCCTGATACGAATTTTGGAAGTACCTGCCGGGCCAGTTCCCAAGCCGGATATGTTGACACCCGCAACCTTTCCCTGTAATGCATTCATTAAGTTGGGGGTGCGGTTAATGGTAAGTTCATCGGCCTTTACGTTGGTAGCAGCGTAACCCAATCTGCGGGATTCTTTACTAATGCCCAAAGCGGTTACCACTACTTCCTCAACGCTGCGCAGGTCCGTTTCCAGGGTAATATCAATCGTGCTTCTTCCGTTGATGGAAATATCCTGGTTGACATAGCCAACAGAGCTAAAGGTTAATACGGATTTACCGCCCGCATCAATTGAGAACCTGCCCGCTAAATCTGAAGAAGTCGCTTTATTAACCCCTTTCACCATGATGGTAACACCGGCAAGCTTTTCACCTTCGTTATTTGAAACCGTGCCGGAAATAGTTTGGGCATTGGTAATGGCGGAAAATGTAAGCGTAAACAATAAGGAGAACAGGGGTATTCCCCAGCCTGGTTTATAAACCAGTTTTAGATTTTTCTTCATGATAGCGTTTAATTTTTGGTTGATTATTTATAGTCTGTATTTATGGTGGAAAGTTGTTGGTTTATGTTGTTGGTGGTTGGTTGTTGTTGGTAGATGGTTGAAGGTGTCAAATGGTTTTTGATTTGCTTTTTTTGTTAATAAATCGTAAGCCCCTTTGCAAACAGACTTATGGGGAAGGCTTGAATTATAAATTTTTATTTAATCATGGCTGTTGTTTTTTTTAAAACAAAACTGATACCTGCATTATTAAAACAATTATTCTATTCAATAAAAAAAATACAAGGTTTCGCGGGGGCAGGATGGATATGCAATTATACTAATTTATAATCTTTGGGAAGAAAAAATTATCTGTTGCAAGCAATCAATATTCTATAGCATGACAAAGTAAATGTACTGATATTTTAAAAACTTTCATTTAAAACCGTTGAAAAATTTAGAAGAAGCATCGGCCACCATTCAATTCCCGCACGTTTTTCATCCCAATGAAACTGATCATAACATGTACATGAATTATTTCGCCGTTTTTGAAAGCCTGAGCAGTAAACCGGAAGCAGAGTTTAGCCGGATTACCCTGCTTCAGCAACTTGCCTGAAGGAATGGTATTGCCGGCAAAGCTATAGTAGGTTCTTTGGTCTTAAATGGTGCATCCCAAATTGTCGCTCCATTCCTGAAGGGTTGCCAACCTTTGCAAAGGCCCTTTAAATAATTAGAGCCTATGGAAGGTTGGCAACCCCCTACGACAATAGGTAAAAAAAATTGAGAAAGGAAGCAAAGTATCTGCGGGTTATATTATATTTTGATTGTCACCTTCACTTTTTGGCTGGTAATCTGCTTTTGGCCCGGACTGATCTTTTCCGTTTTTGTTTCTAAATCCAAATCAGACAAAATCACCCCTGTATCTTCCTGAAACTTTTTAATAATTACCAGGATATTTTTTTCAAGTTGAATTTTCTTTTCTTTTACTTCTTCTATTTGCATGGTATATTTTTTTTTGATTTTAATAATTAAACTCCACAAGGGTCAAAAAAGGGATAAATATTTTTATGGGGCTGGCGGAGGTGCTGCTGCTTTTCAATCATAATTTTTTTTGTTGTCCGGGCTGAAGTATTTCAATTAAACATCGTTGCATCGCCCTCGTGTACCGCATACCATTGGGGATCTTTTCCCACGTTTTATTAAGCGCATCAAAACATTAAATGTGGTATCCTGTATGTTATGCCCTATTAAACAAAAAAAAACAATGTCATAGCCGCCTAATTCATAA
>JANOTW010000195.1:0-5366 GCA_031416575.1 Ferruginibacter sp. | reverse complement strand
TTTTTTGTTCAATATGCTTAAAAAGCACAGGAGTGGCATTTAATCCGGGACTGATGTTTCGCTCAATAAAACGCAATTAAAGTTGCCCATTGGTATTAAGTACAAGAGTGCGACGCAACGATGATGCCATGAAATACTTCTGCCCGGACAACAAAAAAAAATGGTTGTATGGAAGTGCGCCCCCTCACAATACTGTGGGGGCAAGTGCAAGAATGTTTAATTGAAATACTTCTGCCCGGACAATAAAAACATATTGGTAACAGTTTAGCTAATAATACAATAAGTTGAAACGAACATTCGTAAACAAGAACCCTCTTTTGGAGGGAAGGCAGGCTGTCCAAATAAGAAAAAGAATGAAAGGCCAGGTTCCAAGAACCCTCCTTTGGAGGGCAGGGAGGCTTTCCTTTTGGAAAGCAGGGAGGCTTTTTAATTACTACCTTTACAGCGCAAATAAATCAGCATGGAAATTAAAGCAGGAACATTATTAAGAAACATCAATAACCCTGATGACTTAAAAAAACTAAAAAAGGAGCAATTACACCAGGTATGCGACGAATTACGCCAGTATATTATTGATGTAGTAAGTGTACATGGCGGCCATTTTGCTGCAAGCCTGGGCGTAGTGGAATTAAGTGTCGCATTGCATTATGTATTTAATACCCCTTACGATCAATTAGTATGGGATGTAGGCCACCAGGCTTACGGGCATAAAATTTTGACAGGCAGAAGGGACACTTTCCCCACCAATAGAAAATACCATGGCATCAGCGGTTTTCCAAACCGCAGCGAAAGTGAATACGATACGTTCGGCGTGGGCCATTCCTCCACTTCCATCAGCGCCGCATTGGGCATGGCGATGGCAAGTTATTATAAAGGTGAAAAAGACAGGCAACACATCGCCGTAATCGGCGATGGCGCCATGACGGCGGGTTTGGCTTTTGAGGCGATGAACCATGCAGGCACGGCCAACAGCAATGTGCTCATCATATTGAACGACAACTGTATGAGCATTGATCCCAATGTGGGCGCTTTAAAAGAATATTTAACGGACATCACTACTTCGCATACCTACAATGAACTGCGGGATAACGTTTGGAAGGCATTGGGCAAATTGCCGGTAGGTAAAAATTTCAGCCGCGATATGGCCAGCAAACTGGAAGCCAGCCTGAAAGGCATGGTGAGTAAAAGCAGCAACCTATTTGAAGCATTGCAATTACGTTATTTTGGCCCAATTGATGGCCACAATATTAATAAACTGGTAGATACCCTGAAAGATCTGAAAGATATTGCCGGCCCTAAAATATTGCACATTAAAACGGTCAAAGGAAAAGGATATGCGTTGGCTGAAAAGGACCAAACCAAATGGCATGCACCCGGCCTGTTTGATAAAATTACCGGCGAAATAGTGAAGAAAAAATTTGATATTCCCCAGCCTCCCAAATACCAGGATGTATTTGGACATACCATTATCGAACTGGCGGAATTGAACGATTCGATAATGGGTGTTACACCCGCAATGCCCAGCGGCTCTTCCTTAAAATACATGATGGAAAAAATGCCCAACAGGGCTTTTGATGTGGGCATCTGCGAGCAACATGCGGTTACATTAAGTGCGGGCCTGGCTACCCAGGGCATGAGGGTGTTCTGTAATGTGTATTCCACGTTTATGCAAAGGGCGTACGATATGGTGATACATGATGTGGCCATTCAAAATTTACCGGTAGTGTTTTGCCTCGACAGGGCGGGGCTGGTGGGTGAAGACGGGCCTACCCATCATGGCTGTTATGATATCGCTTACATGCGTTGCATACCGAATATGATCGTAAGCGCACCTATGAATGAAAAGGAATTGCGGAACCTCATGTTTACATCGCAGTTAGCCACTACAAAAAATCCTTTTGTAATCCGTTATCCACGGGGCGAAGGTGTAATGCCGGAATGGAAAACGCCTTTTGAAGAAATACAAATCGGTAAAGGAAGAAAATTAAAAGACGGACAGGATGTAGCGATACTCTCATTCGGCCATCCGGGAAATTTTGCGGCCGCCGCCATCCGCGATGTAAAAGCCGAAGGAATAAACCCGGCGCATTACGATATGCGTTTTGTAAAGCCGCTTGATAAAGATTTGTTGCATGAAGTGTTTGGCAAGTTCAATAAAATTATCACCATTGAAGACGGTACGGTAGTGGGTGGCTTTGGAAGCGCTGTTTTGGAATTCATGAATGAACATGGTTACAAAGCGGATGTAAAGATCATGGGCATACCAGATCGTTTGGTAGAGCATGGCACACCTAAACAATTGTATAATGAAATTGGATTGGATGCTAATGCGATTGCCGAAGTATTAAGGGAAGTAATGAAAGAGAAAGTAAAGGTTACCACTACAACATTTCAGTAAAGCATTTCAATGAATTTTTAACCGGCAATCAATGCCGGTTTTTTTGTGCCCTAACTTCAGGGCTCCTTGTTTTTCGCCGTTTAAAGTGAATGCTTTTTTAAATTTTTTGTCCGGGCACCAGGGCTTTGAATAAGCATCGTTGCAAATATGATTTTGTTATTATTTCTTTTTGGTAAAAAGAAATAATAATCCCTCGTGTACGGCATACCATTGGGGAACTTTAATTGTGTCATATTTAGAGATCCATCCGTAAGGTTATATGGCACACTTGTACTTTTAAATAAACAGCAGCACTTTGAGCAGGCCTTAACATTAAAAGGCCTCCCGAAAAGGAGGTCTTTGTTTTTTAATTCATTGGTACTTCCACCGCCAGCAATTCGGCATCCTCACTGGCCTCTATGGTAAAACTATCAGTGCCGGAAATACCCAGGGCATCCCTTTTACCCAAAATAGTTTCATTCACTTTCACCGATCCATTGATCACTACCAAAAACACACCGTTACCTGCGAATGCATTGTTATAGCTGATGGATGAGCCCGCCGTTAATTTGGTTAATGCAAACCGGGCATCCTGGTTAATCCACAAAGCGGCATCTTCCTCCTTAGGCGAAACCACTACCTGCCATTGATTGATCCTGTCAGCTACATCAAAGTTTCGCTGGTCATATCTCGGTGTAATGTTTCTTTCTTTGGGAAATACCCATATTTGAAACAGGGTAACCGGATCCGTTGAGGATGCATTCGCTTCAGAATGTTCTACCCCGGTACCCGCACTCATTATTTGTACATCACCCGCCTTGATTATTCCTTCACCACCGGTACTGTCTTTATGTTCCAGCGCCCCGGTAAAAGGAATAGTTACTATTTCCATATTATCGTGCGGATGGGTTTGAAATTTTCCACCGCCGGCGATAAAGTCATCATTCAATACCCTTAACAGGCCAAAGTGTACTTTCTCCGGGTTATGATACTGACCAAAACTGAAATAAAAATTGGGCTTTAACCAGCCATAATCCGCCTTGCCCCTTTCACCGGCTTTATGCAATATTGTATTCATAATTGTATAATTTAAATGTTGGATGATTAAACATCAAATATGATACCATTGGATTTTTCTGTCAAAAAAGCAGGGGGGATAATTAATAATGGATAATGGAAAAATGATAATGAGGTAATTGATTAATGGCAAATTTAATTATGCTAACTTATTGTATAAACAGGGATAAACCAATATTGAAAAATCATCAATTAACTAATTATCAATTAACTTATTATCAATTATCAATTAACTAATTATCAATTATCAATTAAAATAATTATCCATTAAAAACTCGTCATCTCATTGTAATCAAGTGTACTATTGGTATCTTCCTCCCTGTTTTCATTATATTCGATGATGAAATTATTTCTTCCTTCACCGGTTACAAGCATTATATATTTTTGCTGCACCAGTTCCAGTAAACTTAAAAATAAAAATATGGCATGAATACGGTTTTCACAAACATCAAATATCTTTTCAAATGATACCGTCTTTTCCTTACGGCAGGTATCCAGCATAAAATCCCTGCTTTGTTCCATGGTGTAGTTGTACTGCACTACGGTGTGTACCGGTTTGTTATTCCTTTCCCGAAGCCTGTGCGCTACTTTTTCAAAAGCTTTCATCAGCTTAAATAGGGTAACCGCCTGTATCTCGGTACCTTCTCCAAATTCTTCACCAATTTGGGAAAGTTCTTTTTGAAGGTTACCGCGTTTTATCATGAGCATCCGGATTTCCTCCAGCTCAGCCATCTTTAAAGATGCTTCTTTAAATCTTTTGTATTCAAGTATTTTATTGATCAGTTCCTGCCTTGGGTCTATTTCATTGCCTTGCGCATCTATTTCTTTTCGGGGTATCAGCATCTTCGCCTTTATGCGCATCAACGTGCTGATAAATAAAATAAATTCACTGCTCAGTTCTATATTCAACTTTTCAGAGCTATGAATGAAATCAAGGAAATCGTTGGTGATTTTAGTGATGGGAATATTATAAATATCCAGTTCATCTCTTTCAATGAAAAAAAGTAAAAGGTCAAACGGCCCTTCAAACTGGTCCAGCTTTATCTGGTAAGTAGCAGTATTCAATGTCAAAAAAAATTTAATGATAAAAAAGCCCCCGGTAATGACCGGGGGCAAATGTATAGAAAGTTATCAGAGAAATACCATCTGGCGGCAAAACCTGCTCCCGGTGTGGATAATACTTTTAAGGCAGTGCCAATGAACCGTACATAAAATATTCAGTACCCGTATCAGGCAATATGCTTATTTTTTCAAAGCATCCCTTATTTCCATAAGCAATTGATCTGTAGAAGATGGGCCTACAGGCGGTGGGGTTGCTTCTTTCTTTTTCATAATAGCAGTAATTGTTTTAATTAAACTGAAAAGTACCAAGGCTATAACCATGAATTTTATTACAGCAGCAAGAAAATTGCCATATTTTACCGCCCCCCACATTAGTTTATCCAGGTTTTCAACATGTGCCGCTTTAAGCGCAGGCGTTAATAAAAGAGGTGTTATCACATCCTCCACCAGCGAAGAGATGATGGCGCCAAATGCGGTACCAATTATAACGGCTACTGCAAGGTCAAGTATATTGCCCTTCATTACAAATTCCCTGAATTCTTTTAAAAATCCCATGATATAATTTTTAGCTGGTAAAAAAGTTTGGTTATTTAAAATTGCCTGATACAAAAACGAATATATTTAATTTCTTTTATTTAAAAAAAAATTTAGGGGTGCATACCAAATTGTCCCTGGCTGGTGTCCCACCAGCCAGGGGTAGCCCCGTCCGCCGCAGCGGATGTCTCACCGGCCACTGGCTTTATAGTAAAGCGACAATTTGGTATGCACCCCTAATTTTTTTTTAAAATAAAAGAAATTAATTATATTCGTTTTTGTATCAGGCAATTTTAAATAACCAAACTTTTTTACC
>JANOTW010000194.1:0-5892 GCA_031416575.1 Ferruginibacter sp. | reverse complement strand
TGAAATGGATTATGAGGTTTATACCAAAATTGGTTGAAACTGAAGTAAAGCACATACCAATCCTACGGATCGAAAAAACATATCCATTAATTGATTGCTACCCACATACTGTTCCTACGGAACAAAATAACAATTTCGCTTTACTAAATGACAATGCCCTTCCCGAAAAATCGGGATGTTCCAAAAGGGGAGGCCTTCTGCCAGTTCATTACCTACGCCTGATGAACCGCCCGGTATAACGCAATTAAAGTTCCCCATTGGTATTAAGTACAAGAGGGCGATGCAACGATGCTCCACATAGCTTCTTAGCCCGGACAAAAAATTGGGTTGTATAGAAGGGCGATGCAACGATGCCGCCATGAAATTCTTTGGCCCGGACAAAAAAAATATTTCGGCTATTAACAAGAATACAATAA
The DNA here is from genome assembly GCA_031416575.1 of Ferruginibacter sp. Classification (GTDB taxonomy): domain Bacteria; phylum Bacteroidota; class Bacteroidia; order Chitinophagales; family Chitinophagaceae; genus Ferruginibacter. The sequence continues at coordinate 5,476 of JANOTW010000194.1, read as the reverse complement.
ATAAGCTACCCTGTTTTCCTTAATTCCGCAACGGCTTGCCGCTTTTCAATATACTTTGAATTCTTTCGAGCGTTTTCTTTTCGCCTGTAAGGCTTAGGAAGGCTTCTCTTTCGAGGTCTAATAAATACTGTTCGGTTACTAAAGTGGGTTCGCTTAAATCCCCGCCACACATTACGTAAGCCAATTTTTTAGCAACTGTCGCATCGTGCCCGGTAGCGTAATTGCCTAACCGCATTCCATTGATACCGGCAAGCATGGCGCCCAAAGCGCCCCGGCCCAGCACCCTGATATCGTTGCGTTGTACAGGCATTGTATAACCATCATCGTACAAATCCATTACCGCTTGTTTCCCTTCGGCTATTCTTCTGCCTGGGTTCATACTTACCAAATCCCCGCCCTTTCTGTAAATACCTAAATCGTACGCTTCATGTGCCGAGGTGGCAACTTTAGCGGTGGCAATTGTCAGGAAACGATTTTGCAATGTAATGGTATCTACTTCCCCCTCATGCATTTCATCCGCGGCACGCAATATAAATTCTTTAGTACCCGCACCGCCGGGAATAAGGCCAATACCTACTTCCACTAACCCGGTATAAGTTTCCGCGGCAGCTATTACTTTATCCGCATGCAAACTCATTTCGCATGCGCCACCCAGCGCCAGTCCGTGAGGGGCAACCACAACCGGGATAGCGGAGTAACGGCATCGCATAATGGTATTCTGAAACATACGGATGGCCATGTCGATTTCATCATAATCCTGTTCTATCGCCAGCATGAATATCATACCCACATTGGCCCCTGCGCTAAAGTTGGCGCCTTCGTTGGCGATAACCAACCCTTTGTATTTATCCTCTGCCAGTGCGATTGATTTTTGAATGCCTTCCAACACTTCGCCACCAATGCTGCCCATTTTGGTGTACCATTCAAGGCCAAGCACCTCATCACCTAAATGATAGGTGCGGCAGGCGCTGTTCTTCCAAACGGTTTGGCCGGCAAAATTTTTCATCACGATAAAAGCCTCCCCACCGGGCAATGGTTTGTATGTTTTGCTGCTAACGTCGTAGCAGAGCCGCTTTCCATTTTCCACTTTGTAAAAAGAAGTATCGCCTGCCGCGATCATTTCATCCACCCAGGCGGCAATGTTGTAACCGGCAGCTTTCATTGCTGTCACGGTTTTGGCTACTCCCAGTACATCCCAGCTTTCAAATGCGCCAATCTCCCATCCAAAACCAGCCATCATGCCATCGTCCACCCGGTATAACTCATCGGTTATTTCGGGAATGCGATGGGAGATGTAAGAAAATAAATTGTAATGAAACAGCCGGTAAAATTCACCTGCTTTATCCGTGCCTGCGCATAGGGCTTTTATTCTTGTTTTTAAATCATCAATTGGTTTGGCGGTTTCCAAAGTAGCGAATCGCGGTTTTTGCCTGGCACCATATTCCAGCGTTTGTAAATTCAAAGTCAATATTTCTTTTTCACCTCCCGCACCTTTGGTTTTCTTAAAAAATCCCTGTCCGGTTTTATCTCCCAGCCAGTTATTCCCCACCATTTTATTAAGCCAGGCTGGTATCACGAATTGTTCCTTTGCTTCATCATCCGGGCAATTGTCATACACTCCCTTTGCCACTTTCACAAGGGTATCAATCCCTACCACATCAGCGGTCCTGAAAGTCGCGGATTTTGGCCTTCCTATAATTGGCCCGGTGAGGGCGTCTATTTCATCTACGTTCAATTGTAGTTTTTCCATGGCGTTCATGATCGCCATCATGCCAAATACACCAATACGGTTAGCGATAAACGCAGGGGTATCTTTACAAAGCACCGTTGTTTTGCCCAATTGCAAACTTCCATAATCCATTAAAAAACCTACCACTTCCGGATCGGTATGTGGGGTAGGAATAATTTCCAGTAAACGCAAATACCTGGGGGGATTAAAAAAGTGGGTGCCGCAGAAGTGCTTTTTAAAATCATCGCTTCTCCCTTCTGTCATCATATGAATGGGAATGCCGGATGTATTGGAGGTAATGAGTGTACCTGGCTTGCGGTGTTTTTCTACTTCCGTAAAAACAGATTGCTTTATATCCAGTCTTTCCACCACCACTTCTATCACCCAGTCGCAACCGGCAATATCTTTCATGTTATCCGTAAAATTACCGGTCTTTATTTTCTTCACTACATCTTTGGTATAAACCGGCGAAGGATTAGACTTTAAAGCAGCGGCTAAAGCTTCATCAACAATCTTATTAACAGCCGTTTTGTTTCCATCCCCTTCGGGGGAGCCGGAGGGGGCTGCCATATCCAATAGCAATACCTGCAGGCCAATACCCGCAAAGTGACAGGCGATACGGCTACCCATTACACCACTACCTAAAACAGCGACTTTCTTTATGATCCTTTTTGACATACTATTAAATTAGTTAGTTAAACAACTATTTACAAATCGAAATTAAGACATTTTACAAAAGCAATATAAAAAATAAAAACAGGCCTTTTAAGGCCTGTTTAATTCAAAAAACCGTGAAAGAAAAATTTATTAACTACCGTGGGCCCCATCAATGAAGTCATTGATTATAAACTTACGGCTACGCACCGGGAAAGTAAAAAATATACTTTAATTATTACCGTATTTTTAACTAACCCCACTTCCACTATCTATCACATTGTCCGGACTTACAAAATGAAGCTTGCCGACTTTGTCTTCCGCCATTAAGATCATACCGTTACTTTCTATTCCCCTCATTTTTCTTGGAGCAAGGTTGGCCACTACCACTACCTGTTTGCCGATTATATCAGCGGGGTCAAAGTGCTGGGCGATGCCACTAACAATCGTCCTTTTTTCAAATCCCATATTTATCTCCAGCTTTAATAACTTATCCGCTTTTGCAACTTTTTCCGCTGCGGTAATGGTTCCTACTTTCAGATCGATTTTTGCAAAATCATCGAAAGTAATTTCGGGCTTAGCCTCCCTGTCCACCGAAGGGGGGTTCCTGGAGTTGTTATCATTTGGAAAGCCTGCTTCTGTTGGAGTGGTCTGGAACCCTCCTTTGGCGGGCAGGGAGTCTTTCTGTTTATTACTTTCGCTATCCATTTTAATCTTTTTGCTTTTAATTTTTAATTTTTCAACCTGTTCAGCTACTTCCGCATCCTCTATCTTTCTGAATAATAACTGAGGTTCTCTTAAAGAATAGCCCACACTCAATAATTTTGCTTTACCTGCATTTTCCCAATCCAGCATTTTATCCACCACCTTCATCATGTAACACATTTTACTGGCTGCAAATGGCAGGAATGGATTGATAAAAACCGCAAGATTGGCCGTAAGCTGTAAACAAACATGCAGGCAGTTGTCAATTATTTTTTGGGCAGCCCCGCTGCCGTCCACGGAAGAAGCGCCACTGCCGTCCAGGGAGGAAGCCCCCCTGCTGTCCACGGAGGAAGCCCCATTGCCGTCCACGGAGGAAGCCCCCCTGCCCCCCGAAGGGGGGTTCCTGGAGCTGTTATCATTTTGAGGGCCTGCTTCAATTGAAGGAGCCTGGAACCCTCCTTTGGAGGGCAGGGAGGCTGTTTTTGCAACTATCCATGGTTGCTTATCCTGCATGTATTTATTGCCCTTTCTTGCAAGGTCTATCACTTCATACAATGCGTCCCGAAACTTATAGCTTTCAATTAAATTTTCAATATTGGTTTTTGTTTTTGCTATTTCCGCGAATAAAGTTTTATCCGCCTCATCCATAATATCAGCGTGCAATGGTGGCACTTTTCCTTTGCATAATTTATGCATCAATACAAACGCCCTGTTTACAAAATTACCAAACACATCTACCAACTCACCTTTCACCGCATCCTGAAATCCCTTCCAGGTAAACTCACTGTCTTTTGTTTCCGGGGCAATGGCCGTTAAATAATACCGCAATGCATCCACCATTTGATCGCCACCATTTTCCTTCTTCACAAAATCGTTGATGTAATCCTCCATTTCAATGCTCCAGCCACGACTGGTGCTCATCTTATCCCCTTCCAGGTTCATGAATTCATTGCTGGGCACATTATCCGGCAGAATATTTCCATGCAGCTTTAGCATAACCGGAAATATAATAGCATGAAAAACAATATTGTCCTTGCCGATAAAATGAACCAGCTTGGTATCGGCATTATACCAATAAGGTTTCCAGTCTTTATTGTTATCAATGGCCCATTGTTTGGTTGCACTGATATAACCAATGGGGGCGTCAAACCAAACATATAATACTTTGCCGGCCACTACAGCCTCCCTGCCCTCCAAAGGAGAAGCCTCCCTGCCCTCCAAAGGAGGGTTCTTAGAGTCTGAAACTTTGAAGTTGTTTTCGGTTATTCTGGAGAGTATTTTATTTAAGGCATTGTCAGTATCTCCAATTACTTCTTCATTTGTAAAACGGATAACATCGAAACCCAGCCTGTTTAATTCTGTAGTTCTTTCCTCATCACTAATTTTATTTTCTTTGGTTTGATGAATTAATCCATCAACTTCTATTATTATCCTTTTTGAAAGACAAACGAAATCAGCAATAAAATTTCCAATAATATGCTGCCGTCTGAATTTAAAGCCATCTAATTTTTTACCTCTTAAAATTTGCCATAAAATATCTTCAGCCTGCGTAGGCTTACCCCGATGATCCTTAACAAATTCTTTAAGCAATCCATAAACAATAGGATCGGCTGTATGATAACCATAAAACTGATCCGAATTCCCAGACTCTAAAGCCCCTCCTTCGGAGGGGTTTGGGGAGGCTTCCCCTTCGGAGGGGGCAGGGGGGCTGGGCACTTTTATCCCCCAATCCAAATCCCTCGTTACCGCCCTTGGCTGCAAACCTATATCCAACCAGCTTTTACACTGCCCCAATACATTGGCCCTCCAGTCATTTTTATGATCTTCCAATATCCATTGGCGCAAAAAAACCTCATGCCTGTTCAATGGCAAATACCAATGTTTGGTTAGTTTTTTAACAGGCGCATTCCCACTTAATGTACTCCGCGGATTGATCAGTTCTTCCGGGCTCAATGCCGTGCCGCACTTTTCACACTGGTCTCCATAAGCATTTGCATTGGCACACACCGGGCATGTACCCACAATGTACCTGTCGGCTAAAAATGTGTTGGTTTCCTCATCAAAATATTGTTCGGTCTCTTTTATTTCAAGATCACCTTTATCATTTAAAGCCGTAAAAAATTCCTGCGCTGTTTCATGATGGATGGGTGCGGTAGTGCGATGGTAAATATCAAAGGAAATGCCCAGGTCAGCCATATTCCTTTTCAGCATGGCATGGTATTTATCTACAATTTCTTTGGGTGTAGTTTTTTCCTTCATCGCCTGGATGGTAATGGCGGCGCCATGCTCGTCGCTTCCGCATACGTACACCACATCCTTCTTTTGCGCCCTCAGGTAACGCACATATATATCCGCCGGCAAATAGGCCCCCGCCAAATGGCCAACATG
>JANOTW010000193.1:0-2460 GCA_031416575.1 Ferruginibacter sp. | reverse complement strand
TTTCTTTTTAGGGCCGGGCTACCGTAATGCCATTATAGCGCACAACGGATAAAAACGTGAATAAGAATTTTTTGTCCGGGCAGGGAAGCAATGGGCATCATCGTTGCATCGCCCTCTTGTACTGAATACCATTGGGGATCTTTAATTGTGTTATACACAAGAGACCGGATAGCCCCATCGGTCTGCTTTGAAATGAATCCACTTATTTTTATTTCACAAAAAGTTGCCACGCACTTTTAAAAAAGGGAACAGATGAAAAGTAAATACGGAATTTGCCTGGGCATTTTAGCACAAGAACTACCCGGCGGTATTTACACGTAGCCATAGAAAAGCTGGTAGCAATAATAAGCCCCTTCGATGCATTATGGGAAGAAGGAAATATAGAATGGCAGGCGCATTGACGCAACTCGCAAATACAAAAAGTGGGTAATTATATATTTGATTTACACTCGAATAATTATTTTATATTACGTCTTATAGCGTTAATGGTAGCGTTAGCTGCTATGCAACCATCCAAAATACTTCTGTTATGGAAAATAAATTAAGAACTACCTGCTTTGCTTTTGCTCTTTTAATTGACGTTTTAGCATGTTATCATTCTACCGCCCAAACAAGCTTCAATTATCCCGCAACTCCAATTCATCCTGTTTCGGATACCATATTTGGCAAAGTTGTAACCGATAATTACCGCTGGCTCGAAAATGCTGGCAATTCCGAAGTGCAGGCCTGGCTAAAAGAACAATCCGATTTCACAAATAAATGGCTTGATAAAATATCAGGCCGGAATGTTTTATTGGATGAATACAAAAAACTTGACTTGGTAAACACGGCGGACATTTCTTATGCAAGACGGAATGGGGGCAGGTATTTTTATATAAAGACACTGAAGGGAGAAAATGTTGGCAAGCTTTATTACAGACAGGGTGAAACCGGTAAAGAAGTTTTATTATTTGATCCTCATGTGTATGCAAAGAAGCAATCACAATCAAAAGAAATCACTTTCTGGTTTGTGCCAAGTAATGACGGGAGGAAAGTAGCGTTATCGCTTACTGATAGTGGCAAAGGAGACATTCGGACTATAAAGTTCATCAATGTTGATACAAAAACCTTTTATCCTGACAGCCTTTACCCTGTGTCTTCACCACAGGCATGGACAGCAGATGGTAATGGGTTAATTTATGGCGAATTGCAAACCACCGATCAACTTTCTCCAAAATTTTTTCTTGATATCCCGGTAAAGGTTCATCGGCTGGGATCGGATATGAAAGAAGATAAAATTTTATTGTCACGCACTACTCATCCTGATCTGAATATAAGCTCTTCTGACTTTATATCTGTCGATTATTCACCCGACTATAAATGGCTGATGGTGGAATTGTGGGGCGGCGCACAGGAGCAGACCCGGAGATTTTTTGCGGCTGCTTCTGATCTTGAAAAAGCGCAGATCAAATGGAAACCTTTAACCCTGTCAGATGACCAGGCCCGGCAGGCGATTATTTACAAGGGTAATGTATACCTGCTTACGAGGAAAGATGCTCCTAACAGAAAACTAATTGTATCTCCACTTGACAAACTGGATATAGCTCATTCAAAAACTCTCATTCCGGAAAGTGATCAGCCGATTGAGGGGTTTAACATATCTAAAGATTTTTTGTTTATACAAAAAACTAACGGAATCAATTCCGTGATTGAACAATTCAATTTATCTACTGGCGCAATAAAAACTGAAAAACTTCCGCAGAGTGGTTCTATTTGGCCGCAAACATTTGATGTCCTTACCAATGATTGTATCATGTGGGTAAGTTCATGGAAACAACCCCAGACCCGGTACAGATACAATCCTCTCACTGGTCAAAGCACAGTGAGTACTCTCTATCCGAAAATTGTATACCCGGGAACAGATGAATTGGTAGTAGAAGAAATAGAAGTGAAAAGCCATGATGGAGCGATGGTTCCATTATCTCTGGTGTATAATAAAAACATCAAAAAAAATGGTAAGAATACTGTGTATTTGACAGGTTATGGTTCATATGGTTCCAGTTTTCTTCCCTGGTTTGACCCAATGTTTTTGCCCCTGTTAAAGCGTGGTGTCATCATTGCACTCTCGCACCCCCGCGGAGGTGGAGAAAAAGGGTTTGCCTGGCACATGGGTGGGTTTAAAAATACCAAACCTAATACCTGGAAAGACTTTACCGCTTGTGCTGAATATTTGATCAGCGAACAATACACATCAGCCGGTCATCTTATTGGAGAAGGCACAAGTGCCGGAGGTATTTTAATTGGAAGGGCAATGACCGAACGGCCTGAGTTGTTTGCAGCTGCCATCAATAATGTTCCTGTGAGTAACCCATTGCGGGGAGAAAACAGGCCTAATGGTGAACTTGATGCGAAAGAGTTTGGAACAGTAAAAGATTCAGTGGAAGCAATGGGATTAATAGAGATGGATGCATACCTGCATGT
>JANOTW010000192.1:0-1607 GCA_031416575.1 Ferruginibacter sp. | reverse complement strand
GTTTACCTGCAACTACCGCGGTAAGATTGAATCAAAGCATAAAAGATTTATTGATATGTACTTAGCTGAAGAAAAAATGAAAACCCCTCAATTTGAAAATGCTGAAAAATTAATATACAACCGGCTGAAAAAAGAGTTAGCCGCCACACTTATTTATCACGGGCCGCACCACACACCTGATGTGATGAATGCGGCGATGAAAATTGCTGAAACGGAAAACATAACGGGAGTAGATTTAAATCTGCTGCGCATTGCCGTTGCTTTGCATGACGCCGGCTTTATTTATGTTTATAAAGACCATGAGGAAAAAGCCTGTGAAATGGCCAAGGATATTCTTCCTTTATTCGATTTCCCTGAAAAACAAATTGAAATTATTTGCGGAATGATCATGGCAACTAAAATTCCGCAGCAGCCAAAAAATAAACTGGAAGAAATTATTGGCGATGCCGATCTCGACTACCTGGGCAGGGATGATGTGTACCCTATAGCGCAAACACTTTTTGATGAGCTGAAAGTGCATGCCAATATCAGGGATGAAAAAATGTGGGATGATATACAAATCGGTTTTTTACAAAACCACCAGTACCATACGGCTTATAGCAAAAAAAACCGTATGCCCAATAAACAGCAATACCTGGAGGAACTAATAAAAAAATGGAAATATTAATTGAGCTATGGTTGGATATACTGCGCAAGAGATAAATTAGTGATATTTATTTTGCACAATCACTAAATAAAATACGCTCCCGAATTAATTTAATCCCGATGCATCGGGAGCCCAATGGTATTAAGTACAAGAGGGCGATGCAACGATGATGTTCATTGCTTCCCTGCCCGGACAAAAATTTTTTCCTCACGTTTTTATCAATTGTGCAGTATAATCAAAAAAAATAATGATGGGCTTTCCTGAAATTGGTTACACAAAATTTTAATAATTCTTTTTACCTCTTGTATATTGTGCCATTGAAAGAAAAATGCAAGACAGCATATTAAATTATCTTTTATTCCCAACCCACGGCCCTCCCTGGATTACAACAACATTTTTTATGGTTACAGGCATTTGTTTTTCAATTTAACATCGTTGTGCCCTTCCCTTCTACCGCATACCTTTGTGGATCTTTTCCTACGTTGTAATGAGCCCAGCCACCCATCCGGTCAGACGGAAACTGCCACGTAAAAATATAATCACAACCACTTAATCAACTTTCTTAAACTATCCACATTATGAACAGGCGCAAATACATCCACATAAGGCATCGCAGCCTGCATACCGGCCGCATCCGGCTGATAAAATTCATATCCTGCCACCGGGTTTAACCAGATAACTTTTTTGGACCGGGCATGAATGGTTTCCATGCTTTGTTCAAGCAAACCGATATTTCCTGTATCCCATCCATCACTTAAAATTATTACGATGGTGCGTTTATCCAATATGCGGCTGGCATACTCTTTTACAAATTGCTGAAGGCTCTCCCCTATCCTTGTACCCCCACTCCAGTTATCATTTTGCTTACCCAATAAACTTAATGCATCTTTAAAATCCCTTTGTTTTAAGAGGCCGGTGATGCACTGCAAAGATGTGCTAAAAGCAAAGGTTTCCATGCGGC
>JANOTW010000191.1:0-4872 GCA_031416575.1 Ferruginibacter sp. | reverse complement strand
AATATCCTTGCCTGTATTACCCTGGTATTATTAAAAACAAGCAGGCTTTTTTCCGGTAAATATCGGGTTATGTTTTTATACCTGTCCTCCTGCAGCATTCCATCTTTGTAAATCAAAAGTTTGGAATCATCTCTTTCGGGTAGCGGAAAAGCCGCGATACGATTGTCGGGCAATGAGTAGGTGTAATCAAGAATGGAGATATCTTTAGGGTGCATGTCTGATCATTTAATTGGAAAGAAAATTTTGCACTCCACTTAACCATTTTAAATTTTCTTTTTTGCATAGTGGTTCATGCCCACTGTTTTCACCATGAAAATAAGTGAATTTGTAGATATGTAAGACGGTAATGATACTCAGCAAAGCGAATAGTACCAAAATGGCAGGCAAGCCATATTCTATTATTTTTTTCATTGCGATAGTTTTGTATATAAAAAGCAGTTTACTAAAATACAGGAAAAACCCCTTTTTTAAAGTAAAAAGTATCCTATATCTTCGTTTCGGTTTTTCATAGGATATTGGATTTTAAAGCGGGACTAGATTTCTATCTTGGTCCTTTTTTTTTGCCTTTTCCTTTTTGCAAACAAAATTCATTCAGCTTTATTCATCCATTTATCCATTGCAATCCGGGTAATAATATCGCATTGCATACTGTTGGTTTACATGCTTTTTTTTATTTCATTAATTTTAGCCGGAAAGAGTAACGGATGAAAGAGAGAAAGGTGTTGTCTTAATTTATAACGCAATTAAAGATCCCCAATGGAATGCCGTACAAGAGTGCGACGCAACGATGTTGAGCAATGAAATATAGCTTGGACAAAAAACTGTATTTCGAAATCCCGACCTGTGCCGACCTTTCGGCATTTTTTCGGGAATGCACATTGCTTCCTGGCCCGGTACATAAAAATAATAAAGCATCTTGCATTACAACTTCCCGTTTTTGATTTCCTCCACTATGGCCGGATCCAATAACGTGGAAATATCTCCCAGGTTTTCCGTTTCCCCTTCAGCGATCTTTCTTAATATCCTCCGCATTATTTTTCCGCTACGGGTTTTGGGCAGGCCGGTTACAAATTGAATTTTATCGGGTTTCGCAATGGCGCCGATTACCCTGGTTATCGTTTGAAAAATATCCTTTCGCGTTAGTTCTTCATCAACATGCATTTGTCCGTAAATAACGTACGCATATATCCCCTGCCCTTTAATACCATGCGGATAACCCACTACGGCGCTTTCTATAACGCCTGCATGCATATTGATGGCATTCTCCAGTTCAGCAGTGCCAATACGGTGGCCGCTTACATTCAATACATCGTCCACCCTGCCGGTTATCCGGTAATTTCCTTCATTATCTTTTAAAGCGCCATCACCGGTAAAATAAAGATTATCATAAGTGGCGAAATAATTGGTGCGGCAGCGTTCATGGTCACCCCAGGTTGTTCTTAAAATACCCGGCCATTGGAATTTAATACACAAATTCCCTGAGGTTATTAAAGCCCCTCCTTCGGTGAGGTTTGGGGAGGCCTCCTTCCCATTTTCATCTACCAACACCGGTTGCACGCCGGGCAATGGCAAGGTAGCCCAGCCTGGTTTGGCAGGGGTAACGCCGGCCATATTCGATATTAAAGTCGCGCCGGTTTCTGTTTGCCACCAGGTGTCCACAATGGGGCAGTTATTTTTACCGATATTTTCGTCGTACCAATGCCATGCTTCTTCATTAATAGGTTCGCCAACCGTGCCCAATACTTTCAGGGAGGATAGGTCTTTTTCTTTCAGCGGGCCTAAACCATAGCTCATTAAACTTCTGATGGCAGTGGGTGCGGTATAGATCGTATTTACTTTGTATTTATCAACAATGTCCCAAAACCTTCCGGCATCAGGAAAGGTAGGGATGCCTTCAAACATTACGCTGGTGGCACCCGCACTTAGGGGGCCATACAGAATGTAACTGTGCCCTGTTATCCAGCCAATATCAGCGGTACAAAAAAACACATCGCCCGGTTTATATTGAAATACGTTTACAAAAGTATAGTTGGCCCAAATCATATAGCCCGCAATACTATGCACCACTCCCTTTGGTTTACCTGTGGAACCGGAAGTGTATAAAATAAAAAGCGGGTCTTCGGCATTCATCTCAGTGGCAGGCATTGTTATGATATTATCCTTCTCTATTTGTGTTTCCGCATATTCCATTTCATCTTCCCACCATACATCCCTGCCTTTTAGCATTGAAACCGGTGTTCTCGTTCTAGTATAAACGATTACCCGTTTGATGCTCCTGTTGCCAATCAAGGCATCATCAATTATACTTTTTAACGGAATGTCTTTACCGCCGCGGTAAGCGCCATCGCAGGTAACTATGTATTCCGCCTGTGCATCATATAACCTGTCGGCAATACTTTGTGCGGAAAACCCTCCGAAGATAACGCTGTGAATGGCGCCAATCCTGGCGCAGCCTAATATTGCATAAGCCAGCTCCGGTACCATGCCCATGTAGATACAAACCCGGTCGCCTTTTTTTACACCATTATTTATCAGCACCTGTGCAAACTGGCAAACCCTTTTATGCAACCTGCCATAGGTTACCACCCTGGTGCGTTCTTCCGGATTATTGGGCTCCCAGATAATGGCTGGTTTATCCGCCAGTTTTTCAAGATGGCGGTCGATACAGTTTTCAGTGATGTTCAATTTGCCCCCTTTGAACCATATAATTTTTGGTTCGGTAAAATTCCATTCCAGCACGCTGTCCCATTTTTTGTGCCAGTAGAAATTCTCCGCCACCTCCCCCCAAAAGGCTTCCGGTTGTTCCACACTGCGTTTGTAATCGCCGTGATACTGTTCCAACGAGGTGATTTGATAGGGGTATGCCATTATTGAAATTAGATTTTGTTTTATTTTATTTAATGGGTTGCTTTGCCCCCAAATTAATATATTTATCCTAATTACCGCAAAACAAACTTTTTTTAAAATTTAATAAATACTTATGGCTTCAGCAGACGGGAAGGGAATTGGCAAAGTGATTTTTTCTTCGTCCCTCGGCACCTTGATTGAATGGTACGATTTTTACATTTTTGGCATGTTGGCGAAAACGATTTCCATACAATTTTTTCCGGAAGGAAATGACACCGCGGCATTGCTAAGTACGCTCGCCATATTTGCGGCGGGGTTTTTAGTACGTCCTTTTGGCGCCCTGGTATTTGGAAGGCTGGGTGATATGATCGGCAGAAAATCTACTTTTTTACTAACACTGGTTTTAATGGGCGGCTCCACCTTTTTGATTGGATTAATTCCCGGTTACCGGACTATCGGCATAGCGGCCCCATTGCTGGTGTTATTGTTGCGTTTGGTGCAAGGGCTTGCCTTAGGTGGCGAGTATGGCGGTGCGGCTACTTATGTGGCGGAACATTCGCCTGTAAATAGAAGAGGCTATTACACAAGCTGGATACAAACTACGGCAACGCTTGGTTTGTTTGTCGCTTTGGGAGTAATAATGGTGGTAAAATCAAATATGTCTGATGCCGCATTTACTGCTGAATGGGGCGGCTGGCGTTACCCGTTCTGGATATCAATTTTACTGGTAGGTGTTTCAATTTATATCCGTTTAAGGATGAGTGAATCGCCGCTCTATACCAAATTAAAAAAAGAAGGAAAGACATCCGTGAACCCATTGAAAGAAAGCTTTGGCCACAAGGCGAATTTTAAAATGGTGTTGCTGGCGTTGTTTGGAGCCGTTATGGGGCAGGGGGTGATATGGTACACCGGGCAGTTTTACGCCCAATCTTTTTTAGAGAATACGGTGAAGATCGAATTCATGCAAAACAGGGAAATTTTGTTATGGGGTATTGGATTGGCGACACCTTTCTTTTTGGTATTTGGCGCATTGAGTGATAAGATCGGCAGAAAATGGATCATGCTGACAGGAATGTTACTGGGCGTAGTTTTTTACCGGCCCATTTTTAAAACATTTATAAAAGATACGAATCCAAAAGAGTGGATGCAAAAACCGGATGTAGTTTCAAAAGAAATAAATAAAAAAGAAGTTATAAAAGTAGATACCATTCACGATGAAACCAGGCGTTTGATGATAACACATTCTACCATGAAATGGGGATTGAGTGATGGGTCAAAATTCGTGGAAAACAGGGCGGATACATCGGTGCAGGGGATTGATGGATTGAACGCTATAATAAAAGAAGATAACAAACCAACTTACTCGGATAAAATTCTTTCCCCGCCACTTAAATGGAAATTTATTTTTCTCGTGTTCCTGATGATCTTGTTTGTAACGATGGCTTATGCTCCAATCGCCGCATTTTTAGTGGAATTATTTCCTACCAAAATAAGATATACTTCCATGAGTTTGCCCTATCATATCGGTAATGGCGTGTTCGGCGGCCTGGTACCATTTATAGCTACCTTACTTTCCGCCAGTTATGTAAACGATCCATTGGTGGGGCTTTGGTACCCGATTGCCGTGGCTGGTTTGTGTTTCATAATAGGCGCACTTTACCTAAGCAATAAAATTGATAAAAATATCAACGATTAAAAAATATTATATGAACCAACTAAAAAGAATACTGGGCGTTGTATGGATGGTCCTTGCTCCTGTGGTAATTTATCTATTGGTGATGGGCGCCGTGCATAATATTGATAGCGCAGGCGCCAAGGATATCAATAAGCCGGTACCATGGGTTATCATCATCGCCATTTTTACACCTGTTGCCATTGGATTAATGATTTTTGGATTCTATTCCTTGAAGGGGGAATATGATAAACTGCCGGAAAGTTCGGGGGAATTGTAATTTAATTATTGCATGAATTTCCTGCACGAATTTCCTGCACGAATTACACGAATTACCCGGATCAATAGTATTA
>JANOTW010000190.1:0-1778 GCA_031416575.1 Ferruginibacter sp. | reverse complement strand
AAATAAATAAATACCATCTTACCAGCAATTTTTTAGATTTAAAACTTAATATGAAAATCGCTATATATAGCCGGGGTATCGAAAATGACCAGCTTAAAGACATGGAAACTTTTTTGCAGGAACTGAGAACCTACAAAATAGAACCGGTTTTTTTTCAGGATTTTTTCAACCAGTTTTATTCTACCGTAAACATGATAGGTAAATACTCCACTTTCAATGCCGCGGAAGACCTGGATGATTCAATAGATTGTGTAATCAGTTTAGGTGGAGATGGCACTTTGCTTGATATCGTAACATTGGTTCAGGACAAAGGCATCCCGGTATTGGGTATCAATTATGGTCGCCTTGGTTTTTTAGCCAATATCGGCAAGGAAGACCTTCACATCGCCATAAAAGCCCTGGCCGAAAGGACCTATGTAACGGATAACCGCACTTTGATACATTTGGATGCTGATATCCCCATTTTTGACAAGGTGCCTTATGGATTAAATGAGTTTACACTACAAAAAAAAGATTCCTCTTCCATGATAAAAATTCATACTTATCTGAATGGCGAATTTTTAAATACCTATTGGGCTGATGGGCTGATAGTAGCCACGCCAACAGGTTCTACCGGTTATTCATTAAGTTGCAACGGCCCGATCGTTTTTCCGGATAGCGGTAGTTTTGTTATTACACCCGTGGCGCCGCATAATTTGAATATCCGCCCCATTGTAGTACCGGATAATAATATTATTTCTTTTGAAGTGGAAGGCAGGACCGATTCATTTATCTGCACGCTCGATAGCCGCAGGGTAGTAGTACCCAGGGAAGCCCAACTGGCGGTAAAGAAAGAAAAGTTTGGAATTAATTTGATCCGTTTAAATGAGAATAATTTTTTGCAAACCCTGCGCAACAAACTTTCGTGGGGGTTGGATAAACGGAATGGCTAATAAAAATATGCTTGTATAACAGTTAAACAAATTACAAAAAACTGTTTCTTCAATAAGAATTCACCCGTTCACTCGTTTTTATAAAACAATTTATTAATTTGCAATTATGAAAAAGTGTATCCTTGGCATTTTTGTTATCACAACCTTATTGCATCAGGTCTCCGCCCAGGATGGATATGAACTGTTGGGCGAGTTTGGTGTTACCGCCGGGGCCGCCCATTATTTTGGCGATATCAATACCCGGGCCGGGGTAAACAGGCCAAAACCCGCAGTAGGCATTTTTTTTAAAAAGCAATTTAATAATTATCTGGGAGTGCGTGTGAGCGCCCATTATGCCCAGGTAGGCTATAGTGATATTTACAGCAAATCCGATTTTCAAAAAAGAAGGAACCTCAGTTTCAATTCGGATATTTTTGAACTTGCCATGCAGGGCGATTTTAATTTCTTCAAATTTGTTCCCGGCGATCCTTATTATGTCTTTACGCCTTATGTTTCCATTGGCGTAGGCGCTTTTAGCTATAACCCTTATGCTTTCTACCAGGGTAAAAAAGTGTATTTAAGGCCATTGGGTACCGAAGGCCAGGGTATCAGTTATGTTGATCCGGGTAATGGTAAAAAGCGGAAACCTTACGGGGGCATGGCGGTATGCTTTCCAATTGGTGCCGGTATAAAATACAATCTTTCACATAATATAAACCTCTCTTTTCAAATTACACACCGGCTGACACTTACGGATTACCTCGATGATGTAAGTACCACCTTTGTTGGTATTGATAAATTCCCCGTATTAAACGGACAGCCCTCCATTGGCGGCATTTTGCAGGACAGGAGTTTTGAAACCGGCGC
>JANOTW010000189.1:0-1785 GCA_031416575.1 Ferruginibacter sp. | reverse complement strand
TAAACATCCCATCGTGAAAGCCATAATTGAGATGAAAGGTTTTTTCATCGGGCATTAAATTTCCAGTACTGTTTTTTGCGAATACACCTGAAGCTGATGTAAATAAAGCTCCACCCGCTAATAGTGATTGCTGCATGAATTTTCTTCTTTGCATGGTAATTATTTTTAGTGCTTAAATTTACCAACAATCATTTAAAAAAATTAAATTTTGTTTACCCGCATACTTTTTGCCACCCTTTTTTTATGCATCGCCATTAACGGGGCTGCACAGCAAAAAAGATTTTCATTTACGGAACCAAAAATGGGATCTCCTTTTACAATTATTTTTTATTCGAATGATAGCATGCATGCAACAGCGCTTGCAAAGCGATGTTTCAATCTTGTAGATTCATTCGTTTTTATTTTCAGCGATTATATGGACAGCAGTGAGCTTGGGCAACTAAGCGCATCCGCAGGTGCTAATGCTCTACCAGTCCGGGTTTCCCCCGCCTTGTTTGATATTTTGCTTTTATCAAAAACCGCTTTTGATAAAAGCGATGGCGCCTTCGATATTACCATTGGGCCGTTAGTAAAATTATGGCGCAAAGCAAGAAAAACAAAACAGTTTCCCACAAATGAAACGGTGCAGTCTGTCCGAAGATTAACCGGTTTTAATAAGATGATCATTGATACGGTTAATAAAAATGTAACACTATCACAACCCGGAATGCAACTGGACCTGGGTGGTATTGCACAAGGGTACATCGCACAAAAAATAATTGATTTTTTAAGTTCCCAACAGGTAAACAACGCATTGGCAGATGCAAGTGGCGATATAGTAATGAGTGGCGCCCCACCGGGTTCCAAAGGTTGGACGATTGGCGTGAATGTACCCCAATCCAGGGATGAGGTATTGACACGATACCTGTTGATACAAAACAAAGCGGTGGTTACTTCGGGCGATGCCTATCAATTTATGGAAAATGGAGGAAAAAGGTATTCACATATCACTAATCCGCAGACGGGTTATGGTGTTACATCCCAACGAAATGTAACGGTGATAGCCGGTGAAGGCTCTACAGCCGATTGGCTGGCTACGGCATGTAGTATTTTACCTGTAAAAAAAGCCAAAAGGCTTGCAGCCCAAATGGGTGCCGAAGTACTGATTGTTGAACTTAAAAAAGGCAGGCTTATTTTTAATTCGACAAGAGGTTTCAATCTTTATTGGAAACAGCAGGAACAATCAGGGCAAACGCATTAAAATTTTGAAGCCTGAGAGGCTGACATGATTATAGAAACAGAAAGAACATAAAGTCTTTAAAACCCGCCGCGGCGGGGTGATATTTCACCCCTTCGGGGTTTTAAAAAATCAGGGATGATTCATTTCTATACTGCGCAAGGGGTAAAACAGTGAATTTAATTTGTCTGATAATCTTAAAAATCAACGGTATTTTAATTTATAACACAATTAAAGTTCCCCAATGGTATTCAGTACAAGAGTGCGATGCAACGATGGTCCACATAGCTGCTTCTTTGTTGGGATAAAAAAACTGTAACTCACTTTTTTAACCCTTGCGCAGTATATAATAATAGGATTAGGTGTTTTATTCGCAAAGCTGCTACCAGTATCATTTTGATATATGAATTTTGGCTCGAATTAAAATTAGTAACTGCATAAGCCGCCTCTTTTGGTTCGGTACCGACGTAGTCGGTATTCAAAAAATGCGAAGCTTATTTTTTGAAAGAAGCAAAAGCAGCGGCGTTGCAGGAGTTACGTCCCGATTGCCATCGGGAGGGAGGCAAATG
>JANOTW010000188.1:0-2353 GCA_031416575.1 Ferruginibacter sp. | reverse complement strand
ATTGTTCAGGTCAAGACTCGTTAGATTATTATCAGCACAATTCAGAAAGGTCAACGCGGGCATATTGGAAATATCGATATCCGTTAGGATATTGCCGGCACACGTCAGCGATTTAAGATTAAGCCCTGTTATATTGATGGCATTCAAATGGTTTTCGCTACACGTAAAATTTTGCAAAAAAACCAATCCTGAAACATCTATCGTTTGAACCAAATTCGAAAAGCATGAAAATGTCCGGAGGTTAGAAAATGCCTCAAGTCCGGACAGGTTACTGATTTTATTTGCAATTGTCGCATTGGGATTACCAACATCAAGACTATAAATAAGCGCTGCTTCGGTGTTATCAATTTCGCCGTCATTGTTGGTGTCAATTTTTACGGCAGTGTTATCCGAAAGCCTTGCAATTGGATTTGCCGGACTTGCTGAAAGCAGTTTATTTTTAAAATTCACATCAGGAAAATTAATTATCTGCGCTTTTGAGGCAATTGAAAATAGTACCACAAAAATAAAGAAATAAGTGTTTTTCATAGCTGTCCGGTTTTGATAAGATAAAGATATAAAATATAACTAATTGATTTAAAGGATTATAAAAATTATTACATACTGTGCATTAATTCTATTTGGCTGGCCCATTAAATTGTTGAACACTTTCCTCAAAATAAAAAGCCCCGCGTTTCCCCAGGGCTTTCAATATTCAAAACGAAAAAGCGATTGGCTCCTTTTTCATTAGCTTTCCATTCGGACAGCGTATCATTTCTTGATAAAACGGCAATTGGAAAATCCTTTATCAGTATTGATCTTAATAAAGTAATTGCCGGTTCTTAAACCCGAAACGTCAATAGTTTTGATTGCTCCGGCATTCGGGACTATCATAACCAACTGCCCTAATGTATTGTAAATACTGATCGAGGTGACTTTTAGTTTTTGTTTCACATCGATATTCAAAACGTCATTTGCCGGATTCGGATATAAGGTGAAGTAATTGTCAAATTCAAAATCATCAGTACCTAAAACCTCTAAGATTGTCGTTGCGGTATTGGTGTCAACCGGCGCGTTGTAATCAAAATAAATGCTTGCTGTATTGCTGAATGAAGTTCCTGCAGCAAGTGTCGGCAACGTCTTGATTTTAAAAGCGACATAACCATCGTTGTTGGCATCGTCGAAAGGCAATTGAATGTTTTCAAAGACAAATTCGACTTTATTCGTGCCAGTGATTCTCGTAGTAAACGGATGGCTTCCGTCGAGCGGAATTAACGAATTGACGTTGAATCTTGTGGTATCGATGATGTCCTTTACTACGATGTTCTGGGCATTGGCAGTTCCGGTATTTTCGAAACGGATGACATAATGAACGTAAGTTCCCGCCAGTTCCGGAGGCAGGTTAGTTCCTTCGAGACAGGTTTTGTCATTTGGATCAAAAGCATTCACTATCGTTTGGTATAATGAAAAGGTATTGTCATTCTGTGTTTCATCCGTTTCATTTGAAGTGATGTTGACGGTATGGAATATAAGCTCCCCGCCTACTAAAGCCTGATCATCGTTGGGCGAATTGAAATTCAGGGTGACAAAAATACGGCCCGTTTGAAAAGGTTTTAAATCTGTAAAATCCCACGTTAAAAGATAAGGCTCCTGATTTGAAGAAACTGGGTCTGCTGCAACAAAATCACTGACATAATCATCATATTGCAAAGTGATTGCACCGGATTGCATCATTGTGCCTTTATTCTTGTAGACGATTTCATAGATCCCATCAAAACCAGGAACCGCAGCTGTAACAGGAAATATGGCAATTTCAAGATCGGGATGTACACCATTTGGAGACATGCAAAAGTTCTGCATGAGATAATTCGCAGGATTATTTCCTGTAAAAGGAACGCCTGCTGCTGAGGGTACTGCTTTTGGAAGTACATCGCCTTACAGAGACATATTATTACCTGATAACGCTAGTCCAAGAGCGGTAGATTTACTCCCTATATTTTATACAGGGGTGCCTAATCTTCCACCTTACCAACTGGGAAGTGGAAAGAATGCCAACCTTCCTTTATCCGCAGGCAAACCTTTTATAAATAACTTTCTTCCCACACTTACTGATATGTTGCGTTTGAATATGGCTGTACCTGCAACCAAAAGAAACGACCCCAAGTTTAGTACGCTTGGCCTTATTGGGGCTGCGGTATTAGGTTTTACAGAACCCCAATACGATAACAAGACCTTACAGAATATTCCAAATATGGATGGTTTTCCTAACGGAAGAAGACTGGAGGATGATGTTACTACGATCGAATTACAGGCTGTAGGTGGAGTTGTTTTAGCTGCTATAGGATTGTACTACGATGATTTCAATGGAAGTGGT
>JANOTW010000187.1:0-2681 GCA_031416575.1 Ferruginibacter sp. | reverse complement strand
TAAATAAATAAAAATGAAACTCATTCGGTTTGGAGAAATTAACAAAGAAAAGCCCGGCATCTGTGTGGACGGTATCAACTACGATGTATCGGGTTTTATCAAAGATTATGATGAAATGTTTTTCGCCAATGGAGGCCTGCCCCACCTGGCCTGGATGGTGCATGAGCATAAAACAATAATGCCTAAAGTGGCTGACGGCGCAAGGCTTGGGGCACCGGTGGCAAGGCCATCAAAGATCATTTGCATTGGGCTGAATTATGCGGACCATGCAAAGGAAACCAATGCAACCCCACCAACTGAACCGGTTATTTTCATGAAAGCTACCACTGCTATGGTTGGGCCATACGATGAAGTGGTGATCCCCAAAAATTCGGTGAAAACGGATTGGGAAGTAGAGTTGGCAGTGGTGATAGGAAGAAAGGCAAGCTATGTGGATGAAGCCAATGCGATGGATCATGTGGCCGGTTATTGCCTGCACAATGATATTAGCGAAAGGGAATTTCAACTGGAAAAAGGTGGCACCTGGGATAAAGGAAAGGGCTGTGATACCTTTGCCCCGCTTGGCCCATGGATGGTAACAAAAGATGAAGTGGCGGATGTACATAATTTAAAACTTTGGTTAAAAGTGAATGGACAAACCATGCAAAATGGAACAACGGCAAATTTAATTTTCAATATTCCTTTCTTGGTTGCTTATGTAAGCCGGTTCATGACCTTGTTGCCCGGTGATATCATTTCAACCGGCACACCTGCTGGTGTGGGGCTGGGGTTCAATCCACCCATATATTTAAAAGCCGGTGATACCATGGAATTGGGCATTGATGGTTTAGGAAGCAGTATGCAAAAATGCGTGGCTTATGCGGCGAATTGATGCACACCAGCATTTCTGGCAATTTGATCCGGTTCGGCACAGTTGGATCAATGAAGAAATGGCGGTGATACAGCGTGATTTTTTACCCATGGACCTACTGCCGCTGTTGCAACAAAATAACATGGATGGTTGCGTGGTAGTGCAAAGCGATCAAACAGAAAACGAGAATGAATTTCAACTATACAATGCTGGTAGTTTTAATTTTATAAAAGGCGTGGTTGGCTGGGTTGACCTGCAATCGGATGACGTAGAAGACAGGTTGGGTTATTATAGTTTGTTTAGTAAAATGAAGGGCTTCAGGCACGTATTGCAGGGCGAAGCAGACAGGGCATTAATGCTGAAACCTGCATTCATGAACGGTATCAGTAAATTGCAACAGTTTGGCTTTACCTACGATATACTCATTTTTCCCGATCAGTTGAAATATGTTGCTGAAATGGTTGCCGCTTTTCCTGATCAAAAATTCGTGATTGACCACATCGCTAAACCAAACATCAGAGAACAGAAAATAACAGAATGGAAAAAAGATATCCGGGCTTTAGCCGGTTATGAAAACCTGTATTGCAAAATATCGGGCATGGTTACGGAAGCTGATTGGAAAAACTGGAAGAAGGAAGATTTTACGCCATACATGGATACAGTGGTGGAGGCATTTGGTACTAACCGCATCCTATTTGGTTCCGACTGGCCGGTTTGTTTGGTAGCTGCACCCTACAAGGAAATGCTTGAAATAGTAACGGATTATTTTTCATCTTTTACTGATAATGAAAAGGAAAAATTTTTCGGAATGAATGCGGTACAATTTTATAATCTTTAATAATTTGAAAATGGATCTTGGATTAAAAGACAAAGTAATTATTGTAAGCGGGGGCGCCAAAGGTATTGGTGAAGGTATTGTAAAAGTGTTGGCGGCGGAAGGTGCCATACCGGTAATCATCGGCAGGAACGAAATTGATAATGAACTAACCGTTAAAGCAGTGGAAGCTACTGGTGGAAGGGCTTTCCAGGTTGTGGCAGAATTATCTAACCCGGCTGAATGTGCGGATGCGGTAAAAGCTGTTATTGAAAAATATGGACGTATTGACGGACTGGTAAACAATGCGGGGGTAAATGATGGAATAGGCCTGGAGAATGGCAACTATGAAAATTTTATCGCATCGCTGCACAAGAACCTGGTGCATTATTATTTACTGGCCCACCATGCGTTGCCGCTATTAAAAAGATCAAAAGGGGCCATCGTAAATATCACATCCAAAACCGCGGATACAGGCCAGGGCGGCACTTCCGCTTATGCCGCATCCAATGGTGGCCGTAATGCTTTAACCAGGGAATGGGCCGTAGAGTTATTGAAATACGGCATCCGTGTAAATGCCGTGGTAGTGGCCGAATGTTTTACACCTTTATATGCGAAGTGGATAAAAACCTTACCCAATCCGGAAGAAAAGCTAAAAGAAATTGAATCAAAAATACCATTGGAAAACCGCATGACAACCGCGGAAGAAATTGCCAATGCGGTGGCGTTTTTATTATCACCCAGATCAAGCCATACCACCGGGCAATTAGTATATGTAGATGGGGGATATGTACATTTAGACAGGGCTTTGGCGAATGCGTAAGTGGTGCAGGGTTGGTAGTTGGTGGTTGGAGGTTTGTTGGTGTTTGGTGTTTGGGTTTTGATGTTTATACTGCGCTCGATGATTCGCTTCGGTCCACTTGAGCTGAAATCCAACTTGTTCCTGTCGCCGCTGGCCGGCTACACGAACCTGCCGTTCCGCCTCGCCCTGCGCGAAGTCGGCGGGCTGGATTTGGC
>JANOTW010000186.1:0-1869 GCA_031416575.1 Ferruginibacter sp. | reverse complement strand
TGCCACCGGCATCCCGCAAAAATGAACATGCTGTTCCGCAAACAATTCTTCATCCGGGATAATGCCGCCAATTTGATTGATGCCCGTGATGTCCTTATGCGTAAGCACACGCACAACACCATGGCTGTCTTCAGCGGAACGCACATCAAGGTTTACAATCATGCCATGCGCTACGGGCGAATCAAAGCAGGCGGCATACAATGTTCCAGCCACTACGGGTATATCATCCAGGTAAACAGACCCGCCCCTTGTATGTGTATAGGAATCTATGTTTTTCATGCTATGCGTTCATTAAGCCTTTAATTTTTTCACCGGAAAACAATGTAATAAAATGTGCCTTTATCAACTGGCCCAATAATAATCGTTTATACGTTTCCGTACCCCTGGTATCGCTGATTGGTGAAATTTCCGTTTGGGCGATTTCAATGAGCCCGGCGATTAGTTCCGGCGATATTTTTTTACCCTCTAAAAAAGCGCTGCTCTTTTCCAGGAAGGCTGGCACAGGCCCCACACCTCCGGCTGATATTGCCCCGGATAAAATGATATCTCCATCCATAACCAAACTGATGGCGGTGTTCACGCTGGCAATATCCAGGTGGGTACGTTTGCATACTTTTTCAAAATTGAAAAGTGTAGCTGCGCCGGGTAATTCAAAATAAATTTTATCAATATATTCCCCGGATGTTTTATGCAATGATTTATAGCCTTTGAATAATTTCCTGAGCGGAATTTCCCTGGTACTCATCCCATCGCTCAAAATTAACCGTGCATCCAGCGCCAGGAAGAAAATGGTAAAATCACCGATAGGTGAGCCATTGATAATATTGCCCGCAATGGTTGCCATATTCCTGATCTGTGTAGAAGACACCAGTTTAATGTGCTTTCGCAAAGAAGGAAAATATTTTTGAAAAACAGGCGATTCCAATAGTTCAGTTGCGGTAACAGACGCACCCATTATACATTTGTCGCCCTGCTGTTCTATACCTTTTAAATTATTTTTATCAAACAGGAAATCAATTTCCGCATCCACCATTTCATCGTGTTGCTGCACATAAAGATCTGTACCACCCCCTAAAAATTTCGCGATATTTCCTGCCGGTTTGGGTAGGCCGTTTGTTGGCAAACTATATGTAACAAGCCTTTCTTTGATATTAGTAAAATAAGGGGGCAACATCTTTTGTTCCACTGCAAAACCAATTGCATTTCCACCATTTCTTTCATTCAGTTTACAGGCAACTTTTGCAACCGCTCTTTCAATGGATTTGTACCCGGTGCAGCGGCAAATATTACCGTTAACCGCATCAATTGCTGATTGGGTGGTTATAGATATATTGTTTAAACAAAACCCCGCCAACGCAACAATAAAACCTGGTGTACAAAAACCACACTGTGTAGCGCCCTCGTCGGCAAAGGATTGCTGGATAAAATTAAGCCCTTCCATATTTACGCCTTCTACCGTTACTATATGTTTTCCCTGTGCATTGCCCAATGGCATCAGGCAGGAGGTAACGGAACGATATACTAACTCACCATTCTTTATATCACCAACCAAAACAGTACAGGCGCCGCAATCCCCTTCGCGGCAGCCAATTTTTGTACCGGTCAGGTGCTGATGGTAACGAATGAAATCCAGCAACAACGTACCCCCTGGTACACCAGTGCTGATCTCCTTTTGATTAAGAATGAATTGTATCAAGCATTTAATTTATTAGTAAATTAAAGTTACAATAAAAGGTTTAATGAATGGAATAGAAGGGTGGTTATTGAAAGAGGCCGCACTCAATTACAATTAGTTTTTTATTTGTACAGGTGTTTTTTTGTTGCACGAACTGCGGTGTTTCATGTCAACATTGTTGTGTCACACTTCTA
>JANOTW010000185.1:0-2218 GCA_031416575.1 Ferruginibacter sp. | reverse complement strand
TCAAATTCGTTCTGGAAAATGGCCGCTGCCGCATCAGTTGCATTGTTGATTGGAAGCATTGCTCTTAATATTGTTACTTACAACAGGTATAACAAAGCTGACAGGAACCTGTTGGTGGCCCGGGAAACATTGGGAAGCCTGCAAGAGAAAAATAAAATAATGGAAGCTGGAATGAACGTAGTACAGAGTAAGTATAGCGTACCGGTTTCATTAAAGGGCCTTGAAGCTTCACCGGAAGCCGCGGCTAAAGTTTTCTGGATGCAAAATACCGGGGAAGTGTATATTGATGCAAGTAATTTGCCTGATGCGCCACAGGGAAAACAATACCAGCTTTGGGGCATCGTAGATGGTAAACCGGTTGATGGGGGCATGATATTGACCTCAACAAAAGGTGACAAATACCGCATACAAAAAATGAAAAATTTTGGCAAGGCGGAAGCGTTCGCAGTTACCCTTGAAACTGAAAAAGGAAATCCAACCCCACAGGGGCCCATGTATGTAATGGGGAAAATGTAAGAAAAAAAGTACATCAATATTTTTAAAAAATGCCAGGAGTTTTTCCTGGCATTTTTGTTTTTGCAATATTTTTTTTCTTCTGCTCCAGTGGTTTAACCGCGATTGCATACCCAATAATTAGTTTCACATTTTATGTATTTTTTAATTTATAAAAATCCGGTTTTTATCATCTTTCGTAAAAGTATATTCAAAGGCAACGAGTAATATTTTGTAATGGATATAATAATGTTTATTGCAAAATATGACAGCATTGACGCCAACGATATTTACAACCTAAGTGTAAAAAATGGCAATGTTGATACAAAGGCCTGCATGAATATTTTAGAATCAGATGGTTATTTATTTGTTGCCAAAAAAGTTTACCGCTACACTTCACCCATTTTACGAATGTGGTGCAAAAAACATATTTGCAATGGGGATTGATAATAAATTATTTAACCCTGCCAACCAGTCAAAAGAGTTGCTGATAGAAAACTTTGTGGTACGTACAAAAGTTTTTGAAAATTTTTTTAAGGATATCCAAACTGGTAAAATGAAATACCCCGAACAGCATTACCTGGTGCAGGGTTTAAGGGGTATGGGTAAAACAACTTTGCTGCTTCGTCTAAAATACGAGGTTGAAAAAAGTGAAGTATTAAACGACTGGCTTATACCTGTTTTTTTCAATGAGGAATCTTATGACCTGAGTTCACTAAGCAATTTGCGGGAAAAGCTTTTAAAATCTTTAGATGAATATTTTGAAACAGGCAGCACACTCTATGATGTTACAGATAAATTCATGGGTAGCAAAGATTACGAAAAACAATGCCAGGATTTACTGTTACAAACATTAAATGAGCGAAAGAAAAAACCGCTTATTTTATTTGATAATTTTGGTGAACTATTTTTAGACAATCTCCCGGATAAAGAAACCCACCGCTTAAGAGAAGTACTGATGAATTGCACCGATATGCGGATTGTGGCTGCATCTGCCATTGTGCTTGTAACCAATAATGTAACTTCGGGGTTTGGATTTGTATTTTGTAATTCAATTTCTACAATCATATCATCCCTACGGGATTTTACAGCCTGAAAGGCTGACATGATTGTAGAAATATAAAAATTATAAAGAAATTTCAAACCCCGAAGGGTGATATTATTCCTTATCTAAATGACATTGCCCTTCCCGAAAAATGCCGAAAGGTCGGCACAGGTCGGGATGTTCCAAAAAAGTAGGTCTTCTGCCAGTTCATTAACTACGCCTAAAGAACCGCTCATTATAACGTAATTAAAGTTGCCCATTGGTATTAAGTACAAGAGGGCGATGCAACGATGCCCCACATAGCTTCTTAGCCCGGACAAAAAATATGGTTGTATAGAAGTGCGTCCCGATACGCATTCGCTATCGGGATTATCAATGCAACGATGCCCCACATAGCTTCTTAGCCCGGACAAAAAATATGGTTGTATAGAAGGGTCCCGATACGCTTCGCTATCGGGATAGACTGTCCCGATACGCATTCGCTATCGGGATTATCAATGCAACGATGTTTCACATTGCTTCTTAGCCCGGACAATAATTTTTTACTTTACTATTTGGCACATAAATTATTATTGAAAATATGCCAGGCAGCACAATAAATAAAAAAGCTGCCCGAAATAGAGCAGCTTTTTTATTTTTGATATGTAGATCAATTTTTAATTTCCTTCTGCATGGGGTTAA
>JANOTW010000184.1:0-3219 GCA_031416575.1 Ferruginibacter sp. | reverse complement strand
ACAATATGAAAGCACTCTATAATACTTTGTTCTTCGCTGCCAATGCCGCTGTCCAGCAACTTTGTAAAGATGATAAATGGCTCGGTGCTAAACCCGGTTTGCTCGCTGTCCTTCACACTTGAGGGGCAAATATGTCCTTTCATCCACACTTGCATTGTATTCTCTCGGCGGGTGGTTGGAACGACACTAAACAGACTTGGATAGAACCTAAAAAACTCAATAGTGGCTTCTTTATCCCTCAAAAAGTCTTGGCTGCTTGTTTCAAAAAACACTTCCTTTTCGCTTTCTCCCAACTCTGGGAAGAAGATAAATTGCTCTTGCCCAAAGAACTTATTCATCTCAATAACCCCGATGAGTTCAAACAATTCTACAATAAAATAGCTTTCAATAAAAACTGGATTGTCAAAATTATGCCGCCACTCGACAATCCCCAAAGAGTCATTGATTATCTGGGTCGCTATATTTATCGCATTGCCATTACCGATAGTCGTATCAAAGAGGTCAAAATTCAACAACGTCAAGTCGTTTTTGAATACAAAGATTATGCAGCTCAAACAGATAAGGATAATCCACCACCACTTAAATCAATGACCCTCGATGCCATTGAATTTATTCGCCGTTTTGCTCAACATGTCCTCCCAAAAGGTTTCCAAAAAGCCCGATACTTCGGACTCTATGCAACCGCTTCTCGCAAAAAAATGATACCTAAAATTGCCCTATCATTAGGTCAATCAGCTTGGAACAACGCCCTGCGCTCCGTTTGCCAAATAATCATCGCCATGACTGGACAAAACCCTAATATCTGTCCTTGCTGTGGCGCTGAAAAGTTGATTTCTGTCATCATTGTCCCTATAAAACCCATTCTAAATACTAACAATAAGAACCTCAGCACACATCTATCGCGTCCGCCGCCTTCAAATATATAAATCGGTTATCCTTTATAGCTGTTTGCTTCCGCAATCAGAAGAGAAGTATTTGCCCTAAATCAACATTAACCAAAAAAATAGAGCAGATTTAGTGAGTTATTTCTTTCTTTATTTATATTTGTTATATTTGTTCGACACTATAACCCTAAACGCAATATACTGAATGAATTTGAGCCGATTTGAGTAACATTTTCTTGAATTCTTTCTTAAAATCAACCTTTTTAATCACTGAGTACATAAAGCTTTCTGCATAATAGCGGCTTCGTTCAACTAAAAACCAACGCCATCCCCCCCTCAGTATCGTGGGTGATTTAAAGGCTCGTTCGGGGGGATGGCGTTGGTTTTCCTTAAAGTTGGTAGCAATGCCGACGGATGACAGTCTTTAATTATAGCGGTTTTATTACTTTTATAAATGTACTTAAATTATCAATTATGAAAAAGATATTTAAACTCTTTGCGACATTAAACTTTTTGGGGCTAATTTGTCTGTCACAACCTGTTAAAGCCCAACTTAGTGATGCTGAGCGGCAGGAGCGATGCCAGAATAATAAGAACCGTATAGCAGAATTTGAACCCAATCAAGAGTAATTCGCCTGACAGATAAATAATCAACACAAAAAATATAAGCGATGAGCACAATGGTAGTAAAATAAATTCATTAATCTAAATCATACAAAAATGAAACGCATTGCTATTTTGACCTTAATTTTCATCCAATCTATTTGTGCTATTGCACAAACTCCACAAAGACTTTGCCGGAAAGAATTAAGCACATTCTATGCAGGCATCGGCGGGCTTGGTTCGGCATGGGGCCGTGCAGCACATGAACCAACTGTAATGAACCCGGGAGCTATTGCCGATATGCAGGCGGTAATTGGGAATGCGAAAGCCGCCCTTAACCTGGTGAAATGTGTTCCTTATGATGTCAAGAAAATAGATGCTCTCATCGCAAAGCTTCCATCGCTTACAAATGTGAAGGCGGTGGCTGAAATTGAAGCAACCATTAAAGAAATCCAAGCTGCTGTAGCGAAAGTAAACCACGACTGCGGAACAAAACTGATGTCGTTATATGGGCTGGGAATACATATAGGCGCTGCACAGGCGCATGCTTCTTCACGCATGTGTCTGCCGGCACCCATGCCTGCAAATCTGCAAACAGTAATTTTCAATCATTTGAAAACCGCACAGGATGCATTCGCTGTATTTTTACCCTGTGTGCCAGGATTTCCATTAAGCTCTATTACATCTGTTAACCTGAATTCCGCCATCTCCGTTGAACCGCATATTAACATCATTATGATCCATTGCAATATCCTGTGGAATATTGCACTGAGCGATTGTTGTTGTGAGTGCACTGGTAAAAACGTATCTGAAAGCACACCCGACATTTCTTGCAGACTTGAAGGAAGCTGGACGCAAGATACGCCCGGGGTTGGTTCGACGGTCTGGGATATCAAAAGCGACGGTACTGCTAATGAAAGAGGAATCGGCTACGCCAAAGGAAAAGCAACACTTAGCGGCAACCTACTGCGCATCGATTGGCAAACCAATACAGGATATTCGGGATATTATGAGTGGACATTGGACGGGAATTGTAATTCTGGTAAAGGAACATTGGTGTTCAAGACCGGCCGGACGGACAGTCTAAACTCGACTGTGAAGAGGAACTAATGCGACAACCGGGTTTGCATCCAAATTACATGAAACAGCGAGAAGGTACCTTGAGTGAAACAGCATTTCTGCAGAATGGACTGAACAAGAGCCCGGGGTTAGCAACTGGTACGATAAAATTGGATGCGAACGGCAGGACGCCACGAAATGATTGGAGTAATGGAGTCGTTTTTAAAAGAAATTAGTACATGAGTCCGGAGCAATATTGCTTTCAATAAATGGGAATTCAAATGAGAACTGCTTTTGAATATAAGATGATCGGCGATTAGAAAATCGGGCATTTCCCTGACTATTTTCAGAAGAAGGTTAAGACAGGCTTTGAAAAATATCAGATTAGGTTTTCCCTAAACCAGGCTAAATAAACAGTTTTTATATTTATCAATAATGGAGCGTATTATCAAACAGTTGCTGAAACCATTTATGAAACGTTTTCATCTGCACGAATTGGGTACAGACATCAAATTAATCCAAGTATTATTGGGTCATAATGACATAAATACAACACTTCGTTATGTGCACGTCAGTAATTTGACAGTTGAAAAAATAAAAAGTCCATTCGATAATTTAAATTTAAAAAAAGTATAGTAGTTTTGTCGTACTTTTTGTATTGTTTGGTAATTTT
>JANOTW010000183.1:0-4622 GCA_031416575.1 Ferruginibacter sp. | reverse complement strand
GCGAAACTGATGAAGGTTCTTCCCATGTTTATTTACAGGAAAATAGGTTAATTACCCAGGCAAACCTGCCTGGTAAACAAGCGGCAATATTTTGTTAAAGGTTTAACAGCATCTATATATTTTGGCATGGTATTGCATCGTTTGCATTTAATCAAATAACTTTGATATGACTTATAATGTAACTATGCAGGCAACATTTGAAGCTGAAAAAAATAAGAAAGCATTTACTTATACTATTATCATCTGTGGTGTATTGCTGATACTGGCTTTTATCATCACCTGGCCTATACTGCTGCCAGCTCCCCCGCCCCTCATGGCCCAGGACCTGCTGGAAATTAACCTTGGCAATAATGAAGAAGGTTTTGGTGTGGACCAGCCAAAGATAAAGGGTGAAAGGGCGCCTGCGCTGGAACAGCCTGCCCAACCTCAAAAGGGAGCGGCAGCAAAAGATGAACCTGCCAAAAATATACAGCCGGATGAAAATGCGGAAGAAGATGCCGCCCCAATAACAAAGCCTGTAAAGCCAACACCCAAAACAAATAATATCGCCAAACAGCCAACTACCCAGCCTGTAAAAACTAATAACCCTTCAACAGTTGCAGCGCCACCTTCACCTAAACCACAAAAGCCTAAAATTACTTATAACGGTCCGGGCAACGGAACAGGAAATGGTGCCACGGAAGACAATGGTTACCGTTACCAGGGCAATAAGCCAGGCGGCAAAGGTGATGCAGGGGATCCATCCGGAAAGGCTGATAGTTATGGCAATACACCCGGTGGAAAAAGCGGCGGGCCCAGGGTGATAGGCAACAGGAAAATAATTAAATATTATTCTTTTACCGGCGACCTTGATAAAGCAACTGTTTATGCTACTGTAAAAGTATCCCCTTCCGGAACAGGCACATTTACCGGATTTGGTAAAAATTCAACAACAAGGGGGCAGGCCTATGCAAATGCAATCATACAATATTTGAAAAATGTACAGTTCGACAGATCGAATGATGAAAGTACAGTAACCGTGCAATTTAATTTTAATGTGCAGTAAATAATTATTCTTAGGTCATTCGTAATTTGTCTTGAACTATTTTTTTAATAATTCTGCCCCGGGGTTAAAAAATGATTTGCAATTTCTTTGTTGCCCGTACTGAAGCGTTTCATGGCAACATCGTTGTGTTATGTTAATCCCGGTTTTTATCGGTACTCACCTTGTACCGCAAACCATTGGGGATCTTTAATTACGTTTTGTTGAGAGAATGAAAAGGCCTCACAAGTAACAAAGGCTCCACAGGTTTTAAAAACCTGTGAGGCCTAATAACTGCGAATTAAAGTAGCGAAATCAAAACTTTTCAACTTCTCAACCAATCAACTTATCAACTTCTCAACCTTCCACCTCACACCTTCTACCTTCCACCTTCAACCCTATACCTTACTTTACTATATTTGCTTTAATGACTTACCAACAAACGATTGAATACCTGTATGCCCACCTGCCAATGTTTAGCCGTATAGGCGCTGCCGCATACAAAGCAGACCTGCACAACACCATTGCTTTATGCAATGCCTTAGGTAACCCCCAATCAAAATTCAAAAGCATACATATTGCCGGCACCAACGGCAAAGGCAGTACCAGCCACATGCTGGCTGCCATCTTACAACAGGCAGGTTATAAAACAGGTTTATACACTTCGCCCCACTTAAAGGATTTCAGGGAACGGATCAGGATAAATGGCGAAATGGTGAGTGAAGCTTTTGTTGTTGAATTTGTGGCACGCACAAAAATGTTATCCGAAGAAATACAACCTTCCTTTTTTGAATTAACCGTTGCAATGGCATTCGAATATTTTGCCCGGCAACAGGTTGATATCGCTGTTATTGAAACAGGGCTTGGCGGAAGGTTGGACAGTACGAATATTATTACACCTATCCTATCCATCATCACCAATATCGGCTACGACCACATGAATATTTTAGGAGATACGCTGGAAAAAATCGCCTGGGAAAAAGCGGGTATTATCAAGCCATCCATTCCGGTAGTAATTGGTGAATACATCCATGAAACAAAAGCCATATTTGTAAATAAAGCAACCGCCTGTAACGCACCCGTTTATTTTGCCCAAAATGAATACGAGATTTCCAATATCCATTCTACTACGCGGCAATTAAATTGTGATGTGAAAAGTATAGGCCATAACGAAACAGAAAGTTTTTCGCTCGACCTGAATGGATTATATCAAACAAAAAACTTACGAACCGTTTTGTGTGCGGAAGGCATATTAATAAAGCAGGGGTTTATCATCAAAAACGAAGGGGAGAAATTTGCCCTGGCCAATGTAAAAAAATTAACCGGCCTGCAAGGCAGGTGGGATGTGATAGCGGAAAACCCCATGGTTGTTTTGGATGTGGCGCATAATGAGGATGGGATGAGGCAGGTAATTGAGCAGGCGACTAACTACCGGCAACAGACAAGCGATAGCGCTATAAAAAAGAAACTGCACTTTGTTATCGGTATGGTTAAAGATAAAGAGATTGCAAAGGTATTATCCTTGTTACCGAAGGATGCAAATTATTATTTTACCAGTGCCCATATCCCAAGAGCTTTGGCAGCAAATGACCTGCAAATGAAAGCCGCGGAGTATGGGCTAACAGGAAATTCTTTTGATGATGTAAATGAAGCAATCATTGCAGCAAGGAAAAAAGCTGCACAGATTGATTTGATTATTGTTTGCGGGAGTGTTTTTTTAGTTGGGGAGGTGGATAACTGAAATGCCGGTTAACTAACCACTGTTGTAAGAAATCATAGGTCGGTTTTTTTGTGTTTGTTATTCTTCAACCCGTTTAATTTTCGTAATTCAATTATCCCTTGAGTTGCATTTTTAATTAAATTCGTTAAAACATTTCAACATGCTGGTAGCTGCAAAAGAAGTCATTCAGGAAATTGCAAAGGAGGCTGCGTTGCCTGATCCGTACTGGTTCAATTGCCACTCCCCCAAAAAAAATTTAAAAACCCACCCTGAAACAAATAGATATACTTCACAAGGGATAAAAACGTGAAGAAGGTTTTTTGTCCTGGCATTGAAGCTATGGGCATCATCGTTGCGTCGCCCTCTTGTACTTAATACCATTGGGGAACTTTTATTACGTTTTTAAATTAACAATTAACCCCTTTAGGGGATGGGGGTAGCCTGTTTTTATTTGTTTAGGGAACAAAATAAAATATAACTGATTTATCACTTGCGCAGTATAAATGGAAACATGAATCACGGGTACCGTCATGAAGATAAACCGATTTGTTCTGGACAATAATATCTGGATAAGTTATTTTATCACCAACCAACAGCAGAAAATTATTAATATAATCGACTTCTATAAAATTGATGTCTTTTCATGCAATGAACTTATTGCTGAATTCAATGCTGTATCGCATTATAACCATATTCAAAAGTACAAGGTGAATATCCCAAAAGCCTTAAAGTCGCTAAAAGAAATTACTACACATTTTAATATTACTTACCCGATAAGAAATTATATCCCGGACGATAAAAATGATAATTATTTAATCGCATTGGCACTGTAAACAAATTCAGGTTTTATAACAAGTGGTGGCAGTCATATTTTATTACAAAAACAAAACTTAGAAACCCGGTTCAGAAAACTAAAAATCATCAGCAAGGCTGAATTTGAAAATATGTTTCGCATATAGGTGGACATAATTAAATAGTTAAAAAACCGGTTTTTAAACCACTTGTAAGTTTAGGATATGATGAATGACACAGAAACAAACGGCTATTCTGCAATCATATCGGTATAAACCCGCCTTAGCGATTTTTAAATTTATTGGTTGAGGCCCCGAACGGAAGTATTATTTTCATTTTAAAACGGCTGCACCAATAAAGGTTAAAGTTCGCGTAAGATCAGTATCCCTGAATCAACAGATCACAACCAACAAACAGATTAACTCCCCATCAAATCCAGCTTTTGAAAAGCATACAACAAACAACTCACATGCAGCGCCTGCACAATTTCATTTTTAAACAGCATCTCCCTTACTTCTTCCAATGGTACCATCAACACTTCAATTTCCTCATTATGATCTAAACTTTGAGAGGCAATCTTTTTACCACCCTGTGCCAGATATAAATAAGTATAACCGGTCAATAAGCCCGGGTTAGCTGTTACTTTTCCTACATATTCGATAGAAGAAAATCCGTGTCCTGTTTCTTCCAACAGTTCCCTTCCTATTGCGTTTGAGGGTTCTTCACCTTCATCTACAAAACCGCCTGGTAATTCCATGAGCGTTTCTTCCAAAGGATGCCGGTATTGCTTTGCCATCAGTACCTTTCCATCTTCGGTGATAGCCAATGCACAAACAGATGGTGGCAGTTCTACTACATAGTATGCATCCACGATCTTTCCATCCGGCATTTCACAAATATCTTTTCGTGCGGTGAAATAGGGGTGTTTTGAAATATATTCCGAGGAGATTTTTTTCCAGTTCATGGTGAGGGGTGTGTTGAAATGTTGATGGGTTGATGGTTGATGGTTGATCGTTGATCGTTGTTGGTTTGATCGTTGATCGTTAAAAAGCTGATTGTAAGGCCTCACAGGTTTTGAAAACCTGTGAG
>JANOTW010000182.1:0-4737 GCA_031416575.1 Ferruginibacter sp. | reverse complement strand
ATTGTTATCATAAATGCATTCATTGGTTTTTACCAGGATTGGAAATCGGAAAATATCCTGGAGTCGTTAAAGAATTTAATTACGGAAAAATGCAATGTTATCCGCAGCGGAAAATCCCGGCAAATTCCGGTTGAAGATATTGTTCCCGGCGATGTGGTGATTATTAATGAAGGTGATGGTATTGCAGCCGATATGCGGTTACTGGAAAGCCATTCATTATTTGTAAATGAATTTATTCTTACCGGCGAATCGCAGGCCAGCGAAAAAAATCACACGGCAACAGTAAAAGAGGATGCTTCTATCGCGGCTCAAAGCAATATGTTGTTCATGGGTACATCCGCAGCGAAAGGGCAGGCAAAAGGCCTGGTAGTTGGCACGGGCATGCAAACAGAGTTGGGAAGGATCGCAGGCAAATCGCAGCAAATAAAGCAGGACATATCCCCGCTTCAAAAAGAGATCAATTTATTAGCGAAAAAAATTACCATCATTACCCTTTTCCTGGCCGTTGCGCTATTTGCATTTAGCATGGCACAGGGCGAAAAAATTACTGCGGCTATTGTATTTTCCATCAGCATCGCGGCGGCAATGGTCCCCTCGGGTTTGCCTGCGCAAATTTCCATTGCGCTGGCGCTGGGTGTTCGCAGGCTGGCAAAAAAGAAAGCGGTGGTAAAACAATTATCATCTGTTGAAGCGTTGGGCAGCGCAACCATAATCGCTTCCGATAAAACAGGAACGATCACTAAAAATGAAATGTCCATTAATAATTGTGTATTCAATGGACAGGCATTTACCGTTACAGGAACAGGCTATGCACCTGAAGGAGAGATACTCGGCGGCACTAAGCAACCCATTGAAAAAGATCAACTTCAGGCCGATAAATTTTTCTTTATTTCAGGTTTTCTTTCCTCCACTTCATCTGTAAATCCACCAGATGAATTTCATGCAACCTGGTATGGTATTGGCGACCCTACGGAATGCGCCTTTAGTACCCTGGCCATGAAATGCGGTTATGAACTGGCCGCACTGGAAAAAGAATTTCCACGTTTGCAACTCTTCCCATTTGACTCGGAAAGAAAACGGGTGTCGATAGTACGGGAAAATGCCGGCAAGCATACTGCTTTCGCCAAAGGTTCCATTGAAAGTATTTTGGAAGTAAGCGATCAGCAAATTGTTAATGGGGAAATAAAACCACTTGCGAATGATGAAAAGCAAGCGTTGCTAAAACATGCGGAAGTGTTTGCTACGGAATCCTTAAGGGTAATCGCCATTGCTTACAAGGAACTGAACAAAACCGGTGCGGATAAATATACGGTTGAGGAAAGTGAAAGCAACCTTGTATTCGCAGGATTCGCCACCATGTTCGATCCTCCCAGGGATGAAGTGCCACAGGCGGTGCAGGACGCCTTTAATGCGCATATCCGCATCATCATCATTACCGGGGATAATGAAATTACAGCCCGCGCCATCGCAAAAAACATAGGCCTTGCCAATGCTGATAATTCGTTGCCGGAAGTTATTACACAGGAACGGTTGGTTACGATGAATGATGAGGATATAAAAAAGGCGTTGCTTCAGCGGACATTGGTATTTTCCAGGGTATCGCCGGATGATAAATTAAGGATTGTAACCCTGCTGAAAGACATGGGCGAAGTGGTGGCGGTAACCGGTGACGGCGTTAATGATACATTGAGTTTAAAGAAAGCTGATATAGGCGTAGCCATGGGGCAGAATGGTTCTAAAGTAACACAGGAAGCCGCTGCGATGGTGCTGCTGGATGATAACTTCTCCACCATTGTAAAAGCGATAAAAGAAGGGAGGGTTATTTTTAATAACATTCGTAAAAATGTAGTAGCCATACTGGCATCTAATACAGCCGAACTGGTTTGCGTGCTGTATGGTTTTATAGGTGTGTATTTTAATCAGCCTATAGCCATCCTGGCCATTCATATTTTATTGATTGATTTAGTTGGTGAAATGCTTCCGCTGCTGATGCTCACTTTTGACCCGGCAGATGAAAACATCATGAAAGACCAGCCCCGCAAAAAAGGGCAATTACTTAACCGTGCTGTATTGATGCAGGTGTTTAGCTCAGGAACAATAAGGGGCTTATTGGCAGTTACTGTTTTTAATTTTGTTTTCAGTTTCCACCAGGGTGAAGCAGACCAGCATGCAACGGCAGTTACCGGCACCTTCATCACCATTATACTTACCCAGTTCATCAATATCTTTTGCATCCGTACAAAAAACAGTGTGTTTGGCAGCTTTCTTTTTTCCAATCCAAATCTTCTTTGGGGTATGCTGCTTTCATTACTGGCTATGTTTACCATTATCTATACACCATTCTTTAACCTTTACCTGCATACCGGCCCGTTAACTTTAAGAGACTGGATTTTTCCACTTGCTGCCAGCTTGGTTTACCTCGCAGGTTTTGAAATCATTAAATGGGGTAAAAGAAAAGTAACTGTGGCCGGGGAAATAAAACCTGATCAATTAAAAGCTAAGTAAAGGATATGAAAAGCTGTGAGCAAATGTGGGTGCATTCTAAATTGTCGCTGGCTGGTGTGGACACCAGCCAGGGCAAACAGCCCGCTGAGGCGGATGTCCTCACCGACCACAGCCTCAAGGTATAAGCGACAATTTTATTTACACTATTGTTAACTTATTGACAGCCAATAAAAAATGATTTCGAATTTTTAGGGTCAAGCTCCCCTCTCCTTCGGAGAGAGCCTGTCCCGATTTTTCGGGAGGTTGGGGTGAGGTCAAACGCAGGGTTAAATAAACCAGTTAAAAAACTGACAACCATCCGATTTAATAAAAGTGTATACTGCTTTTGTTGCGCCGCCAGAGCAGGATGAATTTGGGATGCACCCGAAAATGAGAAAATGAATTATAAAAATGAAAAATATAATTGATATTAAAATTTATTTCATGAAGAAAATACTTTATTTATTTTTTGGCCTTACAGTTTTTACTGTGCTCAGGGCAGGCGCCCAGCAGCCAATGGCCATCAGTTCAATCCTGGATTCTATCCAGGCGGGCAATCCATCCTTGAAAATGTACGATGCGGAAGTACGCTCTATGGATGAAGCAGCCAAAGGAGCTAAAAGCTGGATGGCGCCGGAACTTGCAACAGGTTTTTTCATGACACCTTACGCCCCCCGTTACTGGAAGCAAATGGATGGCCAGCCAGGCATGGGGCAATATACCGTTGCAGTACAACAAACCTTCCCTAACCCTAAACGGCTTAATGCGGAACATAAATACATGTCGTCCATGTCATCCGTGGAAAAGGAAAAAAAAGGTTATACATTAAATCAATTACATGCGGAAGCAAAGAAGAATTATTATGAATGGATAGTAATAAAAAAGCAACTATTGATATTGGATGGTAATGAAAAACTTATAAACTACATGATCCAAAGCGCTGAAATAAGATATAAGAACGGGCTTGAAAAATTGAACGCCTATTATAAGGCGAAAGCTGCGCTGGCTAACGTACAAAATATGAGGATCATGCTGGAGAATGAAATAAATCAAAAGAAATACATCATCAACGCATTAATGTACCGTGACAAAACAATTGACTTTGATATTGACACTTCATATATTTTAAAAGACTACCAATACCTCGAATTTGATACTACCTTATTTGTAAATAACCGAAGTGATATAAAAGCCATTGAAAGGGAAATGAATATCAATATACTAAAGCAGGAAACGGAAAGAACAAGGTTGTTGCCGGAATTTGGTTTCCGCTTCGAAAATATGTACGGATGGGCACGGCAGCCGATGCAGTTTACGGCGATGGCGATGGTGCGTTTGCCCATGGCAAGGTGGTCGGCTAAAATGAATAAAGCCAATATTGAAAGCCTGAAATGGAAAAACGAATCATTGAAACAGCAAAAGCAAATGATATTAAACGAATCTTCCGGTATGGCTTATGGTATGCGGACCGACATCCTCAACAAAAACAAACAGATCAAATTGTACGAAGAAAAAATACTGCCGGCGCTTCGCAGAAATTACCAGGCCTATCAATTATCTTATGAACAGAATACCGAAGAGTTATTTGAGTTATTCGATGCATGGGAAACATTAAATATGACGCAGCTTGAATATTTAAAGCAATTGCAGGAATTGTTGACGATGCAGGTTGCGTTGGAAAAAATCTTACAAATAAAATAATTATTCATCTAAAATCTTTTAACAATGAAACGCAGGGAATTTATAAAAAACACAGGGCTGGGAGCAGGCAGCATAATAGCCGGTAGTTCTATGATCACTTTTTTAGCGGCATGCAACAAAAACAACATGATGAATGGCGATGGCATGAATATGGGTGGGCAACCTGTACCTGTAACAGAGGGGAATTTCAGCAGGTTGCTCCCTGTTCCAAACACGGTAACGGGTAATGCAACCTTAACCGCACAGGCAACATCGGCAAATATTAATGGCAGCGATATTCCTGTATCGGGTTACCAGGCTAATGGAATATTGGGCCCTACTATCCGTGTCAACAGTGGCATGAATGCCAATATCAATTTCCAGAATAATCTTTCTGAAAAAACCAATATCCACTGGCATGGTTTAAAAATTCCCGCTAATATGGATGGCCATCCGGAAGATGTTGTAAATCCCGGCAGTAGTTTTAATTATCGGTTCACCATTAATCAAAGAGCGGCGTTAAGCTGGTATCACCCACATCCGGATGGCGCTACTGCCAGGCAGGCCTTTCAG
>JANOTW010000181.1:0-5303 GCA_031416575.1 Ferruginibacter sp. | reverse complement strand
GGAAGAAGTGCTGGCTAAAGTAGATAATAAAGTGCAGCTAAAATGGCTGATGGAAGCCTACAAACTCTTTCCCGAAAAGGATAAATTCTTTTTACTCCCTAAGTCCGGCAAAATGGAAGAGTCATTCATCAACAAACTGGCCGGCAACAATGATTTATGGCAGCAGATAAGAGATGGTAAAAGCGAAAAAGAAATAAGAGAAAGCTGGGAGCCAAAACTGAGTGAGTTTAAAAAAATAAGAAAAAAATATTTACTGTACCAGGATTTTGAATAAATTATACTTGGCGGAAAGTGCTAAAAAATGATAGATTCCGCCAAAGATAACCCAACACGGGTAGTTAATAATTTGAGATGCCGGGATACCTGCGGTAAATTTTTTGAGGCATTGCGACAAGAATAGTATGGGGCCGCTATTTCAGGAGAGTTGCCTGATAAACTCACAACGGAGATGCTGCCGGCCAGCACATCCAAATATGATTAAGCCCCGCACACCTGTTCCTTAATAAAATAAATTCACTAAGCATAAATATCTATCTTTGGCGGAAAGTGCCTAAAAATGATAGATTCCGCCAAAGATAAATCTCTCTACAATGTTATAGTTACGGGGCGGGAGGAAGAAAAAATACTCCTCAACGATTTGCTGGCTTCACCCCAATCCGAATTTATAGCCATGGTTGGCAGGCGGCGGGTAGGAAAAACATTCCTGATTAAAAATCATTATCATCAATTTGACTTTGAATGTACCGCTTTGCACAACGGCAACCTTTCCGAGCAATTAGAAAATTTTTGTTTTAAATTAACCCAATACGGCGGTGCCAAATTTTGCAAAACAGCGCCAACTAACTGGCTACAGGCATTTCAACAATTACAGCTTTTCTTAAAATCAAAAAAAAGCAACCGAAAGAAAATTGTATTTATTGATGAACTGCCCTGGATGGATACCGCTAAAGCAAAATTTACAGATGCCCTGGCCCATTTTTGGAACGACTTTGCAGTACACAGCAATGTGCTACTGGTTATATGCGGCTCTGCCGCCAGTTGGATATTAAAAAAAATTGTACACAACAAAGGTGGGCTGCATAACCGGATAACACAACTAATAACACTACAGCCTTTTACCTTAAAAGAAGCGGAGCAATTCTTAAAATCTAAAAAAATAAATTACGACCGTTATGATATTGCACTCATCTATATGGTAATGGGTGGTATCCCTTTTTATTTAAACGAATTAAAAAAAGGGTTTAGTGCCGTACAAAACTTAGATAAACTATGTTTTGCAAAACATAGTTTATTAAAAGATGAGTTTAGTAAATTATTCAGTTCGTTGTTTGCAAATGCTGCCAACCATATTATTGTTGTAAAAGCATTGGCTACAAAACGAAAAGGGCTTACCCGGAACCAATTATTAAAAATTACTAAACTATCTGATGGGGGAAGTATATCCCGGTTGTTGGAAGAATTGCAATCTGCCTCTTTTATACAAACCATTTTACCGTTTGGTAAAACAAAGAAGGAAACGCTATACAGGCTGAGCGATGCTTATACATTATTCTATTTACTGTTTATTGAAAAGCATAAAAAATCATCCCGTTCTGTTTTACAAAGCCTATATCCAACATCTGTTTGGAAAGCATGGAGTGGTTACGCATTTGAGAATGTATGTTTACTGCATATAAAAAAAGTGCTGCAAAAACTGGGTGTGGCCTCCATCTACACCGAAGTATCCGGTTATATCTCAAAAGGGGATGCAGACCAGGATGGGATACAAATTGATTTATTAATAGACCGGGCAGACCGTGTAATTAACCTGTGCGAAATAAAATTTTATGATGCACCTTTTACACTTACAAAAGAGTATGCAGCCAAACTAAGGTTCCGGGTAGCGCAATTCAGGACATTAACAGCCACAAGAAAAAACCTTTTTTTAACCATGATAACACCGTTTGGATTAATAGGCAACAGGCATAGCTCTGGTCTTATACAAAATGAAATAACACTGGACGACTTGTTTTAGTCCAGGGCCAATTAAATCAACTGCTTTTGCGCCGCCATGCGAATCAATGATGCTGTATTTTTTACTTCAAATTTTGCCAATAAATTTTTTCGATGTGTATCTACTGTAGTAGAGCCAATAAAAAGTTTTGCGGCAATTTCATTATTCGTCATTCCATCGGCAATCAGGCCGAGCACTTCTTTTTCACGGCGGGTAAGTACAAAATTATTTTCGGGCTTGTGCCGCATTGTTTGCGAAGCCTCAAAACTTAAATAAGTTTTTCCTTTTGCAACTTCATTAACAGCTTCCATCAATTCTTCTGATGTTGCATTTTTTAATACATAACCAGAAGCACCGTTCTCCATCATTTTCTGTATAAAACTTTGCTGGTTGAATGTGCTAAGGCCAATAATAAAAATTGATGGGTACATTTCTTTTACTTCTTTGCACAAATCAATACCACTTTTATCGGGCAGATTAATATCCATGAGTATTACATCGGGCTGA
This sequence comes from Ferruginibacter sp., assembly GCA_031416575.1. GTDB lineage: Bacteria > Bacteroidota > Bacteroidia > Chitinophagales > Chitinophagaceae > Ferruginibacter. Next base: position 2,803 of record JANOTW010000181.1, on the reverse strand, counting down.
TGCTGTTGCAAAAAAGCAAGGCAGGAGACTGCATTAGTGGCATGGCCTGCCCATTCTACACCTTTTTCATTTTGCAGTAATGAACGGATACCTTCAATAACCATATAATGGTCATCAACTATAAAAATTTTTATTGGCATGGTACTGCCTTCGCCAACCGGCGTAGGATTATTTTTTATGTAGTTAATTCAATATGAACAGAAGTGCCTTTCCCTGGTTCTGACTGCACATCCAATTTACCTCTTAAAAATTCTACCCGGTTTTGAATATTGCCCCAGCCAATCCCCCTTGATTGTTTTAAAACTTCTGTATCAAACCCCTTGCCATCATCTTCTACAGTAATGCTTATTTCATTATTTGTTTTACTTACCTGTACTACCGCAGTTTTTGCAGCAGCATGTTTCATGGTATTATTGATCAATTCCTGAACTATTCTGTAAATTGTAATAGCTGTTGTTTGTTCAACCGCTGCATTCTCCATGCCTATTGACTGATAATTTACCAGCAATGCGCCTGATTGATTGATGTCATTACAAAAATCTTTTAAAGCTGTATCCAATCCAAACTTTACTAAAGCTTCCGGCATCATATTATGTGCTACCCGGCGCATTTCTTTAATAGAACTGTCCAGCATATCCATGCTGCGTTCAAAAGCCTGAGCATTGTCAGGCGTTAAGATTAAATTTCCTTTCATAGTATTTAATGAGTATTTAATGCCTGATAACATGCCTCCCAGGCCATCATGGAGGTCTTTGGCCAGGCGGGTTCGTTCCTGTTCTTCTCCTTTTAAAACATTTTCTGTTGCTGTTAATTGTTGCTGGGTTTCCAATTCGCTGATGCGTTGCTGCTGGAGTTTTTGTTTATGCTTATAATTGCGGTAAGATAACAGGGATATAATAAGCAATGTGGCAGCTCCTCCAATTAAAATATAATTAAGTGATTTTTTTTGACGGATAGAAAGTTCCTGTACTGTCTTCTCAGCCTCCAACTTTTTTATTTGAACCTCTTTTTTTTCTGTTTCGTATTTAACCTTCATTACCGCTTCCTTCTGGAAGATAGCTTCATTAAAAATATCTGCCTCAGTTTTCTGACTTTTAAGTAAATATTTAAACGCTTCTGAATAATTGTGCATGGCAAAAAAGATGTGAGAAAGTGTTTTCAAACACTGTGATTTCTCCAGCAAATAATTATTTTCTTCATTTATCTTAAGGGCTTCATCAGCAAATTTTTTGGCTTTTCCCAAATCCTGCTGAGAAAGATAAAAAATTGCAAGCCCCCGTTTGGAAATTGCAACCCCTTCTGAAGAATTTAATTCCTGATGTATTAAAAGGCTTTTTTCACAATACTTCTTTATTAATGCAAACTCCCCCTCTCTTATTGCAATATCCGCAAGGTTGTTTAAAGCAGCGCCTTCAACACTTTTGTTATTGATGGTTTCAGAAATGGTAATAGCTTCGGATGAAACATTTTTGGCATCTGCAAGCCTGTCCACTTCCATATAACTGAGTGCAAGATTGGATAATGCAACCGCTAATTGGGTTTTATCCTTGGCCAACCTACCTGCAGCTACTGCTTTTTCACCATAAACTATTGCTTTGTCGTATTGTGAAAGTGTCATGTAAAGAACCTGTAACCCATCATACAAAGGCGACTCAATATTAGTATATCCCTTGCCCTCGAGTATCCTGGCTCCTTCCAGATTATAATGGATAGCATTTTCATAATCCGATTTAAAACGATATGCTATCCCGATATTAAATAGTGCAACACCAATATTAAAAGTATCTTTCAGTGTCTTTGCTGTTTCAAGACTAAGCTGGCTGTAGAGCAGCAATGAATCATATTGAGATTGCACTGCAAAAACGTAGCCCATTCTCCTGTAAAATTTTTGTGTGCCAATTGTATATCCTATTTTCTTGCTTAGTACACCTCCTTCATAGATATATTTTTTAGCAGAATCCGGATAGGAGCTTTCAAACACATCTCCAATGCTGTATAACAAGTTCACCTTGTTGGTATCTTCTTTTGCTATTTTCAAAAGGTTAATCAGGCTGTCTCCGGTTCTTTCGTTTTGCGCTTTACATGCAAGTGAAATAACAACACACAGTAATATGAAAAGATTCTTTTTCATTTAAAGCAATTTTCTTCAATTTAATACAAATTAACAACCCATCAGAAGTTATTACCCTCCCCTTTTTCCATGATTTTTCCTTTTTCTCTCAATATCCTGTTTTTCAGGGATAGATAGCTGTTTTCCAAATAAGCATTTTTACATCATTAAAATTTATTTGTATGAAAAAATATATATTCTTCTTCCTGGCCCTGCAACTCTCGATAAAAAACTTTAGCCAAACCCCTACTGCCGGCCAGTTAAAAATCACCATAGAATCCTTTAAATGCATCAACCAATCCTGGGATGGCCTGGTAGAATTTGATGGGCATGGAAACGAAGTATTTATTAACTATGGTTATAGGGTTTATAGCCCTTCTGCAACGGGTTCAGCAAAACCTGGTGCCGGGTTTACTCCGGTTTTCGGGTCTGGCATAAATGGTCAGATAAAAGTTGGTACTGCAAGTGCACTTGGTGGTATAGCTAATGGAAATGAAATTGTGGTCAATACCCTTGTATTAAATGAACGTGTTGATGCCGATAATCTGATAATATTTTCTCCCTCTGTCTGGGAATGGGATAACAGTAATAATGATAGGCTAAACCTGTTTAACCAGCAGTTAGCAACGGACCTTAATTGGCTGATGGCACAACCGTACCCGTTTTTAAATGCGACAATTAATTATAACGACC
>JANOTW010000180.1:0-25703 GCA_031416575.1 Ferruginibacter sp. | reverse complement strand
CCGGCAAAAGTGAAGGAAACATTGGAGCAAAATAAAAGGGCACTTATTTCTCCGGCCGGCTTTGCACTTAAAAACATGATCAGTAATGATCCGGTGGGCATTAGTTTTTTAGGGTTAAAAAAATTACAGCAATTACAGTACGATGAGAATTTTGAATTGTACGATAACTATATTGTAACAAAAGACCATCAGCGCCTGTTGATGTTTATTCAACCTGCTTACCCTCCCAATAATACCGGGAAGAATGCACTACTGCTACAAGGGCTGGATGAAATAATTGACAGCCTGGATGCCATCGGTTTTAAAAGTACTACAGCTTCTTATTTTGGCGCTACCGCCGTTTCTGTCGGCAATGCGCTGCAATTAAGAAAAGACTCCTTATTAACGCAGGGTATCACCATTATTTTTCTCATTGTTTTTTTAGGGTTTTATTTCCGGAAAAAACGTGCGCCTTTTATTATTCTTATTCCGGTTTTATTTGGCGCTTTGTTTTCACTGGCCGCCGTTTACTTTATTAAAGGCGGCATTTCGGTGATAGCGCTGGGTACCGGTTCGGTAATATTGGGTATTGCCGTCAATTATTCATTGCATCTCTTTAACCATTACCGGCATACAAAAAGTATTGAGCAAGTGATCGCTGATCTTGCATTTCCTTTGACCATCGGGAGCCTGACTACCATCGGTGGTTTTTTATGCCTGGAGTTTGTGGAATCGGAAATGCTAAAAGACCTTGGCCTCTTCGCGGCATTCAGTTTAATTGGGGCTTCCCTTAGTTCACTGATCTTTCTGCCACATTTTATCGCTTCAAAAAAAGAACAGCGTACCCATGTGGCGGTACAATTATCCTGGATAGATAAAATAGCCGGCTACCGCCCGGACTACAATAAATATATCGTAATCGGGATACTTGCATTAACGGTCCTATTTGCCTTCACAGCCCGGCAGGTAAGTTTTGAACCAGGCCTGGATAACATGAATTTCATGCCGGCTAAATTAAAGAAAGCGGAGTACGATCTGAATAAAATAAATGAGTATGCATTAAAGTCCGTTTACCTTGTTACGGAAGGAAAGACTTTAAATGAAGCGCTGGTAAATAATGAAAAGGCCATTACGCAAATTGAAGGGCTGAAGGAACTGGGCATTGTGAAAAAATATTCCGGCGTTTCTTCCCTTATCATTTCCGACAGCCTGCAGCAACAAAGGATCGGGCGCTGGAAGAATTACTGGACCATTGAAAAAAAGCGACAACTTTTTGACATACTTGAAAAAGAAGGAAAGGCGCTGGGGTACAGAAGGCCGGCTTTTGACAATTTTAAAAATTTATTGAATAAAGATTTTCAACCGGTGGATGCCAGTCAAACCACGGCCATCCGGAAAAATTTCCTGGATGACTATATAACCGAAAAACCCGGGCGGTCAACCGTGGTAACATTGATGAAATGTGCCGCTGATAAAAAGCCACTGGTTTACCAGGCTTTTGAAAATGATCCTTCGGTAACCGTTGTTGATAAGCAATACCTCACATCCAGGTTTGTTGGCATTATCGATTCCGATTTTACCCGCATTGCTTTAATGACTTCCATCCTGGTGTTTTTAGCGCTGTTGATTACCTACGGCCGCATCGAACTCACGTTGGTTTCTTTTATTCCGATGTTAATCTCCTGGATATGGATACTGGGCATCATGGGCATTTTCGGCATACAGTTCAACATCATTAATATAATCGTATCGGCCCTCATATTCGGCCTTGGCGACGACTACAGCCTTTTTATAATGGATGGCCTTTTGCGGGAGTATAAAACCGGCAGAAAAAATCTATCTTCTTATAAATCTTCTATCTTCCTATCGGCCATTACCACCATTGCGGGGCTGGGGGTTTTAATTTTCGCACAACATCCCGCACTTAGGTCCATCGCTTTAATTTCCATCATAGGCATCGTTTGCGTGGTATTGATGTCACAAATATTAATTCCATTTTTGTTTGCAATGCTCATACAAAGCAGGGTGCAAAAGAAACAATTCCCATGGACATTGACTGGTTTTGCCAGATCGGTATTCGCTTTTTGTTATTTTGTTTTCGGGGCGGTACTGCTTACCATTTCGGGATTGATCTTTGCCAGGTTAAATCCTTTCAGCAAGGAAAAAGGGAAACTATTTTTTCATGTAATTTTATCGAAATTTTGCCGGTCGCTCATGTATATGATGGCCAATGTTAAAAAGGAGATCATTAACCCGGGAAAGGAGGATTTCTCCAAACCGGCTGTTATTATTTGTAACCACCAGGGCTTCCTTGATATTTTATCCATGGTAATGCTACATCCCAAACTGATACTGTTTACCAACAACTGGGTTTGGAATTCACCCGTGTTTGGCGCAGTGGTAAGGATGGCTGATTATTTTCCGGTAGAGCAGGGCGTGGAAAACAGTATTGAACTGATAGCCGGCAGAATAAAGCAGGGTTATTCGGTAGTAATATTCCCGGAAGGAAGCCGCTCAGCGGATGGCAATATTAAACGCTTTCATAAAGGCGCTTTTTATTTGGCTGAAAAATTAAAAGTTGATATTTTACCTATCCTTATCCACGGAAGTGGTTATACGATGACGAAGGGGGATTTTTTATTGAAGAATGGAAGGATCACCATACATTTTTTACCCAGGATAAAACCAGCAGACAGCCAATTTGGAACGGGCTATCCGGCAAGGGCCAAAGGCATCGGCAGGTATTTCCGGGATGAATATAAATTAGCAGTCAACCGCATTGAGCAGCCGGCTTATTTCAGGGGGCGGCTCATTTATAATTATTTGTATAAAGGCCCCGTGTTGGAGTGGTATATGAAAGTGAAACTTTCCCTGGAAAAAAATTACCAGTTGTTTCATGGCCTCCTGCCAAAAGAAGGGAAATTGCTTGATATCGGTTGCGGCTACGGCTTTATGTCGTACATGTTATATTTTGCTGCTCCCCAAAGGGAAATAACAGGCATTGATTATGATGAGGAAAAAATAAAAACAGCCAATCATTGTTTTGATAAATCCATCAATACCAATTTCCATTACGCGAATGCGCTGAACCATGCTTTTGAAATGTATGATGGCATTATTCTTTCGGATATGCTTCATTATTTACAACCGCAGGAGCAACGTCAACTCGTTGAAAAATGTATTCGCCACCTGAAACCTAATGGAACGGTCATTATCAGGGAAGGCAATACGGACCTGAAAAAAAGACATAAGGGCACGAGGCTTACGGAATTTTTCTCGACCAGGTTTTTTGGTTTTAATAAAACATCCGGCCTGGGTTTATCCTTTCTGCCAGGGAACCTGATCAGGGAAATAGCGGCTCAACAAAGTATCGGGTACAGCGAAATTGATCAGTCGAAATTTACTTCAAACATCATATATTTATTAAAAAAGAATGCTGAAAATTGACAACGGATCATTATGATATCGTGATTATAGGAAGCGGAATGGGAGGCCTGGTATGTGGTGATGTGCTTAGCCGTGAGGGCTACAGTGTGTGTATTTTGGAGAAGAACAAACAGATAGGGGGATGTTTGCAAACCTACGTGAGGGATAAAGTGATCTTTGATTCCGGGGTGCATTATTTGGGCGGGCTCGACAAAGGGCAAAACCTTTACCAGATATTCCAATACCTCGGTATAATGGATAAGCTGAAGGTGAAGAGAATGGAGGAGGATGTATTTGATAAGATCATTATGGAGAATGATGAAAAGGAATATGTTTTCGCCCAGGGCTACGAAAATTTCATCCAAAAATTATTGGTTGATTTTCCAAATGAAGAAAAAGCGCTCAGGCTTTATTGTGATAAGATAAAGGAAGTATGCGGCAGGTTCCCTCTATATAATTTAAGGGCGGGGGGGGGCTTTGCCGATAAAGCGGATGTGATGAAAATTGATACGAAGGCCTTTATGGAATCCATCACCAATGATACGAAATTGCAGGCGGTACTGGTTGGCAATAATATGTTGTATGCCGGGCAGCCAGGCAAAACCCCGTTCTATGTACATGCGATGATACTGAACAGCTATATTGAAAGCTCATGGAAATGTATCAACGGCGGGTCGCAGATAGGCAAATTCATGGCAAGGAATATTCATGGCCGGGGAGGCATCATCAAACGAAATTGTGAAGTAAAAAAAATAGTGGTGGAAGAGGGTAAAGTGGGTTATGTAACTATTGATGATGATAAGCGGATACATGGAAAGTATTTTATCTCCAATATCCACCCGGTAAAAACCCTGGAAATGACGGATACGGGCCTGATAAAAAATGTATTCAGGAACCGGTTAAAAAGCCTGGAGAATTCCATTTCAACTTTTACGATCAATATCATATTCAAAGCCGGTGCCTTTAAATATTTCCAGCACAATTATTATTACTTTAAAGACGGGCATGTATGGGGCCAGGCTGATTATACCGAAGCCAACTGGCCATTGGGATATGTTATTTTTGTATCGGCAGGTAAAACGAATGAATACGCAGGATCAATGACGGTACTGGCTTATATGCGGTATGAGGAAGTAAAGCAATGGGAAAACACTTACAATACGGTATCGGAAACGGATGACAGGGGGGCTGAATATGATGCGTTCAAGAAATATAAAGCGGAAAAATTAATAGACAGGGTGGAAGAAAAATTTCCAGGGCTTAGGGACGGTATTAAAAGCTATTACACCGCTACTCCCCTATCTTACCGGGATTATATTGGTAATGGGGATGGATCAATGTATGGTATTGTCAAGGATTATAAAGACCCTTTAAAAACCTTTATTTCGGCCCGTACCAAATTGCCCAATCTTTATTTTACCGGGCAAAATCTTAATTTACATGGGATATTGGGTGCGGCCATGAGCGGGTTGGTTACCTGTATTGATTTGATGGGTAATGAAAGTATCATTGAAAAAATAAAAAATGCTTAATCGGAAAAAAACCTGGAAAGGGGTTGTTTATATTTTTGGGGGATTTTTACTATTGCTGATAGCGGGGGTTATTTATGTGGTATCGGTATCAGGTATCAATTCACCGGAATTAAAAGAAGAGAGCAGTTTACACCTGCAGCGTAAAGAGATCAGCAAGGGCTTTTATACTTTACAAAACAATTGGTTCAGGAAAAGTAAAAGTGGTTTGTACGAATTGTACGTAGAAGGCAACCCATCCGAACGGGGCGTATTCAATGGCAAACTCACCAATGAATTAGTGGTGCGCCAGGAAGATCATTTTAGTGAGCAAATCAGCAAAATGATCCCATCCGGTACTTACCGGAAGTTTCTTAAATATTTTATAGGCTGGTTCAATCGTGACCTGGTCAAAAATATAAAGGAGGAATACAAGCAGGAGATCTTTGGCATTTCCCAATCAGCTTCCAGCAAATATCAATGGCTCGGATCTAACTACCAGCGCATATTGAATTACCATGCGGCCCATGATATTGGCCATGCATTGCAAAACCTGGCATTGGTTGGCTGCACTTCATTTGCTACATGGGATGCAAAATCAAAGGATAGCGCCATGATCATTGGCAGGAATTTTGATTTTTATGCAGGGGATAAATTCGCCGAAGATAAAATAGTTGCATTTCAAAATCCTACGGAGGGTTATAAATTCATGACCGTTACCTGGGGCGGGTTTATAGGCGCTGTTTCGGGAATGAATGAGAAGGGCCTTGCAGTAACCATCAATGCCGCTAAAACAAAGATCCCTTATGCGTCCGCCACTCCGGTCTCATTGGTTACGAGGGAAATATTACAGTACGCGAAAAATATTTCGGAAGCGGTAGCCATCGCTAAAAAAAGAAAGATGTTTGTATCCGAATCATTCCTGGTGGCTTCCGCGGAAGATAACAAAGCGGTGGTGATTGAAAAAACACCGGATAACCTGGATGTATATGATCCGCACAAGGATTTTATTGTTTGTACCAATCATTTCCAAAGTAATGGACTGATAAATTCAAAAGAAAATATTCAGCAGGTCAATGAAAGCGCTTCTGCTTACCGGTACCAAAGGTTAATGGAATTACTGCAAGCCAACGGCCAAAATACCGTTCAAAAAACCATCGCTATTTTAAGGGACCAAAAGGGTTTGAAAAATGCCGGTATCGGTATGGGAAATGAAAAGGCCATCAACCAGTTAATAGCCCACCACTCCATCGTATTTGAACCGAAAAAATTATTGGTTTGGGTTTCTACAGCTCCCTGGCAATTGGGGGAATATGTAGCTTATGACCTTAAAAAAGTATTTGCTTCAAGTGGCATGAAACAGGACCAGGAAATTTTTGAAGCCAGCCTTACGGTTGCAGCCGATTCATTCCTGTTAACTACCGCCTATAAAAATTTTGAAACATTCAGGGCAATTAAACAGCGTATCGCTGATGGCGGGGAAGTGAATACGGACAGCCTTTTAGCCAGCAATCCCGAATATTATAATACCTATATTTTAGCAGGCGATTATTTATTTAAAAAGAACCAGTTACTAAAAGCGGTTGCTGTTTATAAAACAGGCCTTACAAAAGAAATCGCCACCCGAAAGGAAGAAGGACATATCAGGGAACAGATTAAAATTTGCACCGGTAAACTAATTAAATAATATGATTGCAGGCCTGGGCATGGATATGATAGAGGTAGAACGGGTAGCTACAAAAATCGCTAAGGAATCCGGGTTCAGGGAATTGGTATTCACAAAAAAAGAAATTGATTATTGTGAAGCAAAGGCGAATAAGTTTGAACATTACGCCGCAAGGTTTGCCGCCAAGGAAGCTTTCTTTAAAGCATTGGGAACAGGCTGGCTAAATGGAACGGCCTTTAATGAAGTTGAAATTACCAATGATGAAAAAGGAAAACCAATGTTGGCTTTATTGGGCGAAACCGCCATGGTGGCAGCCACCATGAAATTTTCAAACATTTCCGTTTCGCTTACACATTTAAAAACAATTGCATCAGCGGTTGTAATTGTAGAGCGTTAAATTTTCTGTTATTAAATTTAAATGCCCCTGCATTTGCAACATACTTTATCGCCCTGTTTTTTATTTTTATTGGCCGGGCATAGAAGCAATGATTAAGCTTCAGTGGCAAATATGATTTTGTTATTTTTTATTTTTAATAAAAAGAAAAAATAATTACTTCTATGCAACCATGCTTTTTGTCCGGGCTAAGAAGCTATGGTGATCATCCTTGCATCGCCCTCTTGTACTGAATACCATTGGGGAACTTTAATTGCGTTTTATTAAGCGGTTCATTAGGCGTAGTTTATGAACTGGCAGAAGACCTCCCTGCTAACCAGCGGGGCCGGGGGCAAAACAGGGTCATCAAATTATGCCTCCCTTTAAAAAAAAGTTCGCCCTTTGAAAATAAATGACCTGTGAGGCTGTGGGCGGTGAGGACATCAACCTCAGCGGACTGTTTGCCCTGGCTGGTGTACCCACCAGCCAGCGACAATTATATATACACCATTGTTAACTCACTGACAGCCAATATAAAATGGCTGCGAATTTTTAGGGTTAAGCTCCCCTCTCCTTCGGAGAGGGGCTGGGGGTGAGGTCAAACGCAGGGTTAAATGCCCAGATTAAAAACTGCCACCCTGCCAAGTTAAAAGGTGTATACTGCGTTTGTTGCGCTTTAGAGCAGGATGAATTTGGGATGCACCCTTAAATACATTCTGCATATTTTTTAAAAATAAAATTCATGCAGTATGTAAAATGTTATTGTAAAAACCTGATAGTTCTCTTAACATAACGTTGGAAAAGATCCCCAATGGTATGCGGTACAAGAGGGCGACGCAACGATGTTTAATTGAAATACTTCAGCCCGGACAACAAAATAAATATGATTGAATAGAAGAGTCCCGATATTCGGGATTAGCATGGAGTAACGATTTTCATGTATATTCTTAAGCCTGGTAAATAAAAAAATAACCCTCACAAATTCACTAAACGATTCGTATGTATTTAACCCAAACAGCCTACCAACCAAAGGATACCATCAGGCGGATGCAGGAGGAAAAACTACAGGGCTTATTAGCGTACCTCAACCTGCACTCTCCATTTTACAAGGAATTATTTTCAACCCATCATATCAACATCACCGGTATTAAAAGCCTTGAAGATCTTTCCCGCATTCCCACTACAGGTAAAGAAAGCTTGCAATTACGCAATGATGATTTTGTGTGTGTGCCCCGCAATAAGATCATTGAATATAGTTCTACTTCGGGTACACTGGGCAGCCCGGTTACAGTTGCTTTAACCGAAAACGATTTAAACAGGTTGGCCTATAATGAGTATGCTTCTTTTTTATGTGCCGGCGGATCTGCTAATGATATTTATCAACTCATGCTTACGCTCGACCGCCAGTTTATGGCAGGCATGGCTTATTACGCAGGCATCCGCAAATTGGGCGCTGGCATCATACGCCTCGGCCCTGGCGTACCTTCCCTGCAATGGGAAACCATTTTGAGGCTTAAACCAACTGCCATTGTCGCCGTACCCTCCTTCATTGTAAAATTGATCCAGTTTGCGAAAGAACACCATATTGATATCAATAAATGCGCTGTAAAAAAAGCTATTTGCATTGGTGAAAATATCCGCAATATTGATTTCTCATTTAATATACTCGGCAAGAAAATAACCGAAGCGTGGAATATCCAGCTATATTCAACTTATGCATCCACCGAAATGCAAACAGCGTTTACTGAATGCAGTGAAGGCATGGGTGGCCATCACCAACCTGAATTATTGATCCTCGAATTGTTGGATGAAAACAACCGGCAGGTAGCGCCCGGCCAGCCCGGCGAAGTAACCATTACAACCCTGGGGGTAGAAGGCATGCCTTTACTGCGTTATAAAACCGGCGACATCTGCCATTATTTTGACGAACCCTGTGCCTGTGGCAGAACAACGTTGCGCCTATCCCCTGTAGTTGGCCGAAAAAAGCAGATGATTAAATATAAAGGGACAACACTTTATCCACCTGCATTATTTGATTTGCTGCAGGAAATGGAAGATGTACGGGATTATGTAGCCGAAGTGTATTTAAACGATATAGGATTGGATGAAGTATTGCTTCATTTGTTACCCGTTAATTATACGGACGAAACTGACCGGAAAATAAGGGCCTACCTGCAGGCCAAACTAAGGGTTAGCCCGCATATTCAATATGTATCCGCAGAGGAGATACAAAAAATGCAATTCCCCGAATCGGGGCGCAAGGCGGTAAGGTTTATTGATAGAAGGGGATAGAAGTTATTGGGCTTTGCAGCAGATTTTGCCGGATGCTTTTTTATTTTTTTTGCCCGGGCTTTTGTACTTGTTAAAAAGCTTCTTTAATAATTAATTTTTCATCCACGTGCAGGTTAGCTAACATCTTCTCTATTGCACCCATCATTGGCGGAGGCCCGCATATATAAATTTTTTTGTTGGGGCCGCCAAAGTTTGCCTGTAGAAAATCTTCGGTGATATACCCATTCGCATAACCGTCAACTTTTTCATCCGATAATACGTTGATGAAATTTTCGCCCAATATATTTTTTAATTCTTCTTCAAGAATGATGTCAGCTTTTGTTTTATTGGCAAAGATGAGCTTGTTGCCACCTATTTCATTTTTTGACTGAAGATACCTGAAGATGGAGATAAACGGAGTACCCCCCGCACCTCCGGCAATAAATACACCTTCCCCTTTGTAAGCAATATCGCCAAAAACATCATGTAAAATCAGTTCATCATCCTTTTTAAGTTGCAGTAGCTGGTTGGTAACGCCCTGATGCGAAGGATATGTTTTAATGGTAAACTCCTGCCGCAAGGGCCTTTGCAGGCTCTATGTTTTCACTTGCCGAACCACCTGCATGGCCTATCACTTTAGTTAGTATCCGCTGGCCCAGCTTATTGGTTAAGCTTATGGTGTAATTCCATTTTTGCAGGTTCATCTGTAAAGTAATGGTGTTTCCAGTTATCGGGTTAGGATAAATGGTAATCCTGTTTACCAGGCTATTGGTGATGTTTACTTTTACAACCGGGCTAAAATTTACCTTTCCTGCTTCAATCATTTTTACCCTGTAAAAGTTTAAGCCGCTGAATGGATTAGGATCCAACAGGTTATAGTTTATAGCAACACTGCTATTTCCTTTGGCTTTTACACTTCCCAGTTTAAAGAACTGTAGTCCGTTCTGGGACCGCTCTATTTCATACCTGTCAATGTTGTTTTCCTGCTGGGCTGTCCATTCAACCTGCACTCCCGCATTTTTCTGGTATGCCTGTAACCAAAAGAAGTATTATTTTACTGGTCACAGACGTTAGTTAAAGCTATGGACTTTAGTCCAAGGCTTTAGCTTCTAAAAACCCCTAACAATCGTTTCGATAAAAAAATAAAAAATCGGCGAAGCCACCATATGGACTTTAAGTCCTGCCTTCAACCTATGGGTTTTTAACCCATAGTATTTTACTTAAGTGATGCGACAATTCAAATTACGGAACCAACTGTGAAGAATAGTTATTCCGTAGTTTTTTTTATAAAGCGGTTTCAGCATCCAGCACTTCAATCGTTTTGTTATAATACGAATATGCTTCTTCGGGTGAAGCCCCAATACAAACCACTCCTATTTTACCAAATTGGGATAAGGCGCCAATCATGTGAAACACTACCCCCTTTTGTGTAGCCCCGTCAAAATGTAATCCATGAAACATGGCGATATCAATAAGATCCTGTGGAACAAGGCCCTTGTAGGCATCGCTCTGTAAATTATCCGAAGCGAAATAATAACGGTGTTGTTTATTAGGTGTTTCAAACAACCCGGTAGCTTCATCATACTGGCCATTGGTTAAAAACTGCAGCATTAAAAAAGGATGTGTAGTACCTCCTTTGCGCAGGTTTATTTCAATGGCATAATGTTTCCAGGTATCATTTTCCTTAACGGAAATAAAATCAATACCAAAGCGGCCCAATACTCCTTCCTTCTTTAATTCTTCCGCGATTACTTTTGCCATCGCCCCTATTTGGGACCTGTACGCTTCATCAGCAGGGAAATGCGCCCCGATAAAAATCTGCCCGCAATCACCACCCAATACCTGGTCGTGTGTGGAAACAACTTCTACTTTGCCCAACGGGTCTATCCTGCATTGGGCCGAAGGGGAAACTTTTATATCCCCGTCAATAAATGCTTCCACGATGCCTTCCATCTGTTTAAATTTTTCCAGAAAGGTTTCAATACTTAAATCTTTTGCTACAGGGATTATTTCTTTAAAAAGATTATGGTGAACCCAGTTGAATAATTCTTTTTTATTTACATTGCCGGGGTATTTTAGTATCGCATTGCCCTCGCCGGAAAACCCATCATTCAATTTTATAACCGCTTTCTTTAAATCCGGGTACATATCTTTTAATGCGGCCACCGCATGTACAATATCTTCATAGGTTTTTAAATCTTCGGCGCCCGGGGGCATAGGTACCCCGGCTTTTAAAAAAAACTTTCTGCCACCGCTTTTGGTGCCAAAATAATTCAATGACGGATCACATCCATAAATTGGTATGCCTAACCTTACCGCCAACGTTCTTTCAAAAGCCGTGGTATTAAAACAGGCGATATGGGCTACATGGCCTGATGGAATACTTTGTTTGATGCGCTCGATTAAACGGCTCCGTTGTAAAATTTTTTCCGTAAGCGATATCGCCGACAGGTCATAACAACTGAGTAAGGTTAATCTTTCGCGGGCATGATAGCCGGTAATACCCGGCAGCAAATGCAAATAATAATCAATAATGAATGGATCAATTGGCATACTGCTTACATAGGTAACATGCGAACGCGGCATACGCAACAACATCAGCAGGCACAACAATCTTTCTTCGTAATGCAAAGCGCCGTTTATTTTTGCCAGCACTTCCTGGTCCAGTGTAAGGCTGGGTATCACGACAATCGTTTTGGGTGCAAGGTTATCAGGGAAATACATTGTAAACTGGTTGGAAAACCCTTGTTGTATCTTTTCAAATTGCTGCAATTCTTCCACGGAACCCGCTGCCGGATGGTGCCCGCCACAATAATTAAAAAATAGATGCTTAGGTTGCGATTCCTGTTTGGTAATTTCCATATTCATTTCATTTATATAACCACAAGATGGTAATAAATTTATAACATAAAACTGAGATTCGTCATAAAATACAAGGAATTATATCAGTCTATGCTAACGGGTGACTTTTAAAGACGAACCAGTGATTTTTGATGACAGACATTAGTATTTGCAATTTGGATAGTTCATGTTATCGAAAGTGTTCCATAGAGACTATCATGTCTATTACTGGAATCACCTTATCTCTTCACAAAAGAGTATCTGTAAATTTACACTCAGGCTATCATCTTTAGTGAAAAAAATTATATAAAAAACTATGATATTTTTATTTTAAGTAGTAAGTTTACGAGCTACTTATCTTACTACCACTACAAAAGCCCGGCTCCTGTTATCTTTAACAATTTAAAATAAAAATCATGAAAAAATCATCAATTTTTCTTATGGCTTTTCTCCTCCCCGCTTTTTTTAATGACAGCTTTGCCCAGGCAAAAACAGATTATCCTTATAAAGCTACTTATTCATCCAATTTCAAGATTGGCAAGGTCGCTTATGCTAAAATGATCCTGGATATGTGGAAAGACTGGGACGACAATAAGTTTGACAGGCACGATTACATGGCGGATTCAATTGTGATGATATTTCCTGATGGTAATGTAACCAAGGGTAAAAAAGCGAATATGGAGGCCGCCATGAAATTCAGGGGAGCTTTTACAACTGTAAAATCCACCATTCATGCATGGGTACCACTAACCAGTACCGACAAAAATGAAGACATCGTTTGCGTATGGGGCCAGGAGGAAGATACTACCCCGGATGGCAAGGTAGAAAAAAGAGATCTTCATGAAGTATGGTGGTTCAATAAAGACGGCAAGGTTACAAGGCTTAGGCAATGGGCCGCAAAATTTGGCGAATAATAATTTTAGGGCATCTCTAAAAACCTGTGTTTTTGTTTTAACCTCACTTTTAATTCCCCTCCAAAGGAGAGGATAAGGAAGGTTTTTAGAGATGCCCTTTATTACCCGCTTATCGCCCTGCTGCCTGTACGCATGAACACCTCTGCATATTTATAATTAATATCAATCTGAAATACAAACCGGCGCAGTACACTATACTGCGCCGGTTTTGTTACAATACTTTAGGAACTACTTATTTTTTATAATCAAAAGCGAGCCTCACCGCATTCAGTGAATTTACAATTCCACCACTGGTGCAAAGTTTACGCATGGACACTTTTTCGCGTGTGCCTGGCTGTAATGTTTCACCAGAAGGGACCGTTACGGCTTGTTCCATTATTTTTTTTACATCCGCTGCCTGCAGTTGGGGAAAGTAGCTCCGTATCAACGCTGCCACACCACTTACTACCGGTGCGGCCATGCTGGTCCCATCCCACGACATGTATTTATTTCCACCGGGTACGGTAGAATAAATAGCCACACCGGGTGCAAACAGGTTGACCACTTTGGCGCCATAATTACTAAACTCCGCCACCATACCACTTGTATCGCTTGCCCCCACTGTAATCCAGTTGGGCGCTAAAGAATCCGTAAGTAAATATTTAGGATTGGGGAAGTTATCGAATGCATCAATATTTCTTTTGCTGTTGCCCGCCGCCTGTACCAGTAGCACATCTTTGGCAAGAGCGTATATTACCGCATCGTCAATCATTTTTTTATCCGGGCTAAGGCTTTTTCCAAAACTCATGTTAATCACTTTCGCCCCGTTATCCACGGCGTAGCGAATACCCGTAGCAATATCCTTATCATATTCGTCGCCTTCGGCAGATGTGCGTACCATCATGATCCGTACATTATCAGCAATGCCCTGCATCCCTGTTCCGTTGGTACGGTCGGCCCCCACAATCCCCGCCAGGTGCGAACCATGCATTAACAAGCCATTGGTTACATTCCCATTTCCGTAAAGCCTGTTCATTTCTATTTTTTCATCATCGCCGGTTATATCCCGCCGGTTATCTTCAGGTGGAAATTTATCTCCACTGGCCCTGCGTATTTCCCCCATCACATATTTATGCAACTCATCCATTACAAAATTGTTGGTTACACCGGGCGTAGTAAACTGTTTAAATACATCCAGGAAAAATGCCTTCATATCTTTTTCCAGTTTATCCGCAGGTTTATAGGCAGTAAGTTGTTTGGCGGTAAATTCATTTTCGGCAAAATTTTTCTTTAACATGCTATCACAAAAAACCGCATTCGCCAGGTACATCCGGATATTATTTAATTCAGCTTCCTTCATCCCCTTTCCCACCACCCCGCTGCGGGCCTTTTGCCATATCGCATATTCATATTTTTGTTCGGGAGCAAGCTGGATGGTATCAATATTTACACCTTCATATTTAGCTTTATACCGCCAATAAACCCTTATCCATTCGCTGCTGTTCGCTTGCACATTCCTGCCATCGGGGTTACCCAGAAAATTCCATCCATGCACATCATCCATATATCCATTGCCGTCATCATCAATACCATTTCCCGGTATTTCCTTGGGGTTTACCCAGAGTACTTTTTGCAGGTCTTCGTGGCTGGTATCAATACCATCATCCAGTATGGCAACAATAACGGGTGTGCTTTTTAATTTTTTTTCGGTTAAAAAATGATAGGCCCCCTCAAGGCTGATGCCATAATACCCTGCCGTTTTCATATCCTCCAGGTGCCATCCTTGCAGAGAAGTATTTTGGGAATTTACACCAGGCGTGAAAAAGAAAAAGATAATAATTGAAATGATGATTTTCATAAAGCAATAAAATAAATTTTCAATATTCAAAAATAAGCAAACCAACTTACTAAAAATTTTCACCAGGTATCTTTGAAATTTTCGCACATTATTTGTTGATCAGCAGAAGTACTGAGCGGGGCCGAAGTAACATGGCAGCATAATTCCCGCAGCGGGGCTCACTTGTGCCGCACACCATAATATTACCGGCGCTATAAATGATTTAGGAGGGGCATCATTTACATTCATTCTTAAAAAATCATGAAAATTTCATTTCGTAAACAAGACTGGCGCTTAGGAAGCTCATCGCTGCAAATACCGCTTCTTGAATTCCGAAGGGTTTTCACCGGTACTTTTTTTGAATAGTTTATTAAAATAGGAAATACTATCAAAGCCAACTGCATAGCCGGTTTCCGAAATATTCTTATCCTGCAATAAAAGCGTTTTGGCCTGGTTTATCCGGTACTGGTTTACAAAGTCCGTAAAAGTCATCTTTGTTTGTTTTTTAAAATAACGGCAAAAAGCAGCCGTGCTTAAATGTACCTGCGAGGCAATAAAGTTTACATCAGGGTCTTGGTCAAAATGGGCGTTTATATATTCATAAACAGACGACATCCGGATCTTATCATTCATAAATATCTTTATGCCGGTATCCATTTCATTCAATATAAGCACTTCACTGGAACCTGCCAATATTTGCAATATCCGTAACAAGGTTAATAATTGTTCAAAATGATCAAGCGTTTGCATGTACCGCAACTTTTCCACTACCTGCATTTTAGTTTGCCCGCCAAATGATAGCCCCAGGTATGCCTTGCCAAAAAGCTGTTCGATGGAAGAAAATTCCGGCGCATTCCGGAAAGCGGTTCCTAAAAAATCTTCTTTTAATTGAACCACTATTTGTTTGTAATCCGTCTTTAACCCATAATCAAAATTGAGGTGGGGTATATTGGCGCCAATCAAAACCAGGTCGCTTTGCAGGTAGCTGGATACATGCTGCCCCACATGCCGGATGCCGGCGGCAGCTTCTACATATACCAATTCGAATTCAGGATGATAGTGCCAAAAAAAATGGTTTTTTAAACTGGGGGTAAAAAGCCGGAATGATTGCCCCTCCCCCGTCAGCACTTCTTCCCGTTGAATTTTCATGATAGTTAAATTACCCTGTAAAGATAGATTTTCTAAAAAACAGGGATAAGATTGTCAATGGAGTGCATAAACAGGTCATTACAGATGTAGAAGCTGCTGGTAAGTTTCCTGAATTTCGTGTTATTAATCAACGGACAAAACTTACAATATGGAACAACAAACAATGGCTGCGGGAATGGCTGCCACAATGGCTCCCGATAATGCACACAAAGAAATTCCGGGCAATCCTTCTACCGCTGCCAGCAGCAAAATAAAATTAAGCGACCGAAGCAATGGTGAGCCTTTGCGTGTGCTTAATGAAGAAGATTGGAAATTCTGGATATACAACGGATATGTCATCATTAAAAATGCCGTACCAAAAGAACAGGTAAAAAGAACTGCGGATTTTCTTTGGGAGTTTGATGAAAAAGATCCTGCAAACGCCGAATCATGGTATGCCCCTGCACGGGCCGAAATGCAAATGAAAGAATTGACCAATACGGGAATGGTGGAAGCATACAATCACCAGACCATGTGGGATAACCGCCAAATGCCCAAAGTGCATGCAGCATTCGCCGATATATGGGGAACAGAAAAATTGTGGTGTACTATTGATAGGGCGAATTTGAATTTCCCATTACGCCCGGGGCATGAATATAAAGGTTTCATACATTGGGATTATGATCCCGAAACAAAGCCGCAAAATGTGCAGGGCGTGTTGGCATTAGCCGGCCAAACAGATGAAAACATGGGCGGGTTTCAGTGTATCCCCGAATTGTTCAGGACTTATGATACCTGGAAACTAACTCAACCGGAGGGCCGCAACCATTTTCAACCTGATACAACAGGATTTAAACTTGAAAAAATAAAAATGGAAGCTGGTGACCTGCTGATATTCAACAGCGCTGAACCACATGGCATACGTCCAAATAACACTAAAGATAAAGTACGCATAGCACAATATATTTCAATGATGCCTGCCGAAGAGGATAATGAAGCGTTGCGCCAATGGAGGGTCACATCGTGGAAAGACAGGGTAGCTCCCGAAGGTTATGCTTTTCCGGGAGACCCACGCAAGTGGGAACAGAAAAAATATACAACAGCCATGTTATCCCCATTGGGCAAAAAAATTTTAGGCCTGGATAAATGGTAATTACAATCAAAAACATACGTGCGAAAATCAGGCAGGCGGGTGTTTTTTTCTACAAACAATTATGCGCCTTCAACATACTTGCACATGCACCGCAGTATTGCGATGGGCCAGTATATCCCGATAGCGAAGCGTATCGGGACCCTTCTATACATTCATTTTTTTTGTCCGGGCTAAGAAGCTATGTGGAGCATCGTTGCGTCGCCCTCTTGTACCGCAAACCAATTGGGAACTTTAATTGCGTTTTATGTTTGGCGCATCAAATTCCTCCGTCCGCCGCGGCGGACATAATATCGGTAGCCGGAAAAAAAATACATTCATAGTCCGTATGGACGATATGTGAAATGGAGTATGAGGTTTATCCCAAAATTGGTTGCTACCCACATACTGTTCCTACGGAACAAAATAACAATTTCGCTTAACTATATGACATTGCCCTTCTCGAAAAATCGGGATGTTCCAAAAGGGGAGGCCTTCTGCCAGTTCATTACCTACTCCTCAAGAATCGCTCAGCATAACGCAATTAAAGTTGCCCAATGGTATTCAGTACAAGAGGGCGATGCAACGATGTTGAGAAATGAAATATGGTTTGGACAAAAAACTGTATTGCTAAATCCCGACCTGTGCCGGCCTTTCGGCATTTTTTTTCGGGAATACCCCCGCATAGCTGGGCTGGCTATAAAATTCTTCAGCCCGGACGACAAAAAAAATATGGTTGTTTGGAAATGTGTCCCAATACGCATACGCTATCGGGATTATCAACGCAACGATGATCCACATTGCCGCACTGCCCGGACAAAAATCTTTTATCCCCCCTTTTTAATCTTATACATTCGTAGCACATCATTTCTATCATCTGAATTTAGCGGAAGGTTTCCATCCTCATTTGGCATCCCAAAACCCCAAACCCAAAACCGTTTCGTCGCTACATTTGCCCTCCTCATCTCTTTTACCAAATACCGCATTGATTGAAAACTATATTCGTGCCCAATTAAAAAATGATACATGAAAAAGCTGCTTTCAATTATTAGCCTGTTCCTTTGCGCAACAGTAATACATGCGCAAATGCCACAGGGTATGCCATCCGGCCCTAAAACAACCGCCGCGAATATTGGACGTATTTATGGAAAAATACTGGATGCCGGTGGCAAGCCGGTAAATGACGCATCCATAATGGTGATGCAAAACAAGTTTGATACCGCCAGTAAAAAAACAAAAGAAGTATTGGTGAAAGCCATGATAACCAAAGCTAATGGCAACTTTGATTTTGACCTGCTCCCGATAATGGGCAACCTTCAGTTAAAGGTGAGCGTATCGGGCTTTGCCCCTTACAACCAGGCCATATCCTTTATGCCCAAATCTGGTGCGGCTTCATTGCCTAAACCATCAACAACAAATACGACAGGGGGCGTGCCCGGTGGCGCAATGCCTTCATTTGAAAAAGATTTTGGAAATATAAAACTCACCATTGATACCAAACAATTGGAAAGTGTAACAGTAACCTCAAACACCCCGGGCATTAAACTGAATGGCGATAAAAAAATATTCAACGTGGAAAAAAATATCATGAGCGCAGGAGGCACCGGACTGGATGTAATGCGCAATGTGCCTTCCGTAAATGTGGACATTGATGGCAATGTAACCATGCGCAACAGCGCCCCGCAATTGTTAGTGGATGGCCGCCCTACCACACTCACACTTGATCAGATACCAGCGGATGTAATAGAAAGCGTGGAAGTAATTACCAACCCATCCGCCAAATATGACGCTTCAGGGGGTGGCGCAGGCATACTGAATATCGTATTGAAGAAAAATAAAAAATCAGGCTACAACGGAAGCGTAAGAGCGGGCATTGATAAACGCGGCGCCATCAACAGCGGGCTGGATTTTAGTTTCCGTCAGAATAAATTCAATATCAGCGCTTCTGTAAACGTTAATCAAAATAAAGGACGTACAACCGGCACTACCAACCGTTTAAATTTATTGAATACGCCACAAACATCGGTGTTTCAAAACAACTACAATAAAACAATGGGCGCTTTTATCTTTGGAAAAGCCGGTATTGATTATTTTGTAACCAACAGGAGCACCATATCATTATCGGGCGTAAGGGTGCATGGCGAATTTAACCCGAATGAAACAATTGATATCACCACGGATAGCCTGTACAACTTCGGCAAAACAAGTAATGCCAGTGAGCGCAATACCATCGGCCACCGTGAGTTTAATGGCAAGGGCCTGGTGTTTGGCTTTAAACACCTTTTCCCTAAAGAGGGCGAGGAGTTAACTATTGACGCCAATTATTTTGGGGGAAAAAACAGCAATAACTCTTTTTTTACCACGAACTATTTTACCAATAATTCAGCAGGCATTACCAAGAGCAACCTGGAAAAAGCCGCTGGTTTTGGCAGCGATAAAAACTTTACCATTCAATCGGATTACGTGTTGCCACTTTCTAAAAAATCGAAACTGGAAACGGGTGTAAGGACCGCTATCCGCGGCAGGGTTAATAACAACAATATTTACGTGTATGATGAAAACCTGCAGGATTATGTAGTGATACCATCCGCTGTAAGCAATTTTAAAAATACGGATAATGTTTATGCCGGCTATGTTACGTTTAGCAGCAGTATCAAAGAGTTCACTTATAAAGTTGGCCTGCGTGCGGAAAGCTCCAGCTACAAAGGCGAACTGCTAAATACAGGCGACAAATTTTCGAACAATTACGCGGTCAGTTTATTCCCTTCCGTTTTTCTGAGCCAGAAACTAAACAACAAACAGGACCTGCAGTTTAGTGTTACCCGCCGCATTAACAGGCCCAATTTTTTTCAACTGATCCCTTATACGGATTATACGGATAAGCTTAATATCACCAAGGGCAACCCCAACCTGAAACCCGAATTTACCCAGGCGCTGGAACTGTCTTATTTAAAAACATTTACCGGCAATAACACGTTTTTAGGATCGGTATATTACAAACACACCGACAATTTAATTACCAGGTACCTCAACCAGGAAGTGAATCCCATAACGGGCAATATGGACTTGTTGAACACTTATATCAATGCCAACTCAAGCTATGCGGCAGGCGCTGAAGCCACTGCTCAAAACTATTTAAACAAATGGTGGGACATCAGCACCAACATCAATGTTTACAATTCTAAAGTGAATACCAGCAATGTCAGCAATAGTGTATCGGAAAAGGCCATGTGGAGCTGGTTTGGCAAGTTCAACAGTAATTTCAAACTGCCGTCAAATTTCGCCATCCAGTTAACCACTACATACCAGTCCAAAACCAATCTTCCGGTAAATACCAACACAGGCATGATGGGCCCCGGAATGATGCAGAGCCAAAGCGCATCACAGGGTTATATAAACGCATCATGGGGCATGGACCTGGCGGTAAAGAAAAGCTTCCTGAAAAATAACGCGGCCTCCGTTTCGCTCAGCATCAGCGATATATTCAAGACGAGGATACAGAGCCAGTATTCATCCAGCGCTTATTTTACACAGCAATACAGCAGGCTGCGTGACCCGCAAATGGTGCGCCTGAACCTCTCCTATCGCTTTGGTAAAATAGACGCCTCTTTATTTAAAAGAAAAAGTACCAAAGGGGAACAAAATGCAACTGATGGAATGTAGCAGGCCCATAGTTTAAAAAAGTATCGTGATGATCGGGTTTACGTTTTAATTATTTTTTGTCCGGACATTTGTTTTTCATGGCAGCATCGTTGCGTCGCCCTCTTGTACTTAATACCATTGGATATCTTTAATTGCGTTATACTGAGCGGTTCATCAGGCGTATTTTTTGAACTGGCAGAAGACCTGCCCTTCAGGGACAATGTCATTTAGTCAAGGTTTATTGGTTCGTCCCGTTAGGGACGATATATGGGTAGAAGAAAATACCATTGTAAATTTGATCGTTCCATAGGAACGGCATGTGAAATGGATTATAAGGTTTATACCAAAATTGGTTGAAACCGAATCAAAGCACATGCCGATCCTACGGATCGAAAAAAAATATATCCATTCATCGTTTGCTACCCACATATTGTTCCTACGGAACAAAAAACAATTTCGTTCCGTAGGAATGTCATGTCGGTAGCATCAAGCATAGGATTTTTTTCACGTTCCGTAAGAACGATATGTGTGTGCATTACAATTTCATTTTATAAAACCATTCAATAGGCTAAAGCATACTATTCAACTATCACATAACGTTCCTACGGAACGAACGAAGCAACCGTATCCTTATTTTTCTACCCACATCTCGTCCCTAATGGGACGAATTGAATATTATTAAAGTTCCTTAACAAAATGACTTTGCCCAAAAGGGGAGGTCTTCTGCCAGTTCATTACCGCCGCCTAAAGAATCGCTCATTATAACGTAATTAAATATCCCCAATGGTATTAAGTACAAGAGGGCGATGCAACGATGATGCCATGAAATTCTTCAGCCCGGACAACAAAAAAGAATGGTTGTATAGAAGAAGTGCGACCCCTCACAATACTGTGGGGGCAAGTGCAACGACGCTCCACATAGCTTCTTAGCCCGGACAAAAAATATGGTTTTATAGAAGAGCCCTGCCTGATTGCGCAGGCAGGGAGGGAAGCAACAATGATGCTCATTGCTTCACTGCCTGGACAAAAAATTTTCTTCACTTTTTTATTCCCTGTGCATTATATATCATACCCTAAAATAAGCCGTCAAACATAAATAAAAAAACAGCCATACTTTGACCAGGGTATTATTTCAACAAATAATTTAAGGAATTAACAAGGTGAAATAAATCAGGCATCAGAAAATCAGGCATCAGGCATCAAACAATCAGGCGTCAAAAAATCAGGCATCTGATGGTTCGTATTCAATTTCTTGTTACGTTGCACCATGCAGGTTACACTAACCATAATTCGCTATCCAAAACAATTTATCTTTTTCGCCTTGTTGGCCATGGCGGTACACAGGTTCCCTTTTTGGTTCAATAAAAACATTTCGTTCTTTAAACTGATGGGCTGCGGAAAGAACGGAACCTTCGATAAACATCCTGACTGGCAACAGTGGGGCATATTGGCGGTACACAGGCAATCATTAAACACAGCGGATTTAAGGGAGGTAGATTTAATTACTAAATTGTATGGTTCATTCATGGGTAAATGGATGCGTTTTTTCAGGTGCGAAACATGGACTATTTTTTTAGGGCCTGTGGAAGGGCATGGCAGTTGGGATGGCAAACAACCATTTGGCCCCTTATCAAAAAACACCAATTATGAAGGGCCAATCGCAGTACTCACCAGGGCAACTATCCGCATTTCAAAACTATCCGCATTTTGGCAAAGTGTAAAAGGGGTAGCGGAGGAAATGGCCGCTGCGGATGGCCTTATAACTTCAATTGGTATTGGGGAATTGCCTTTTATAAAGCAGGCTACATTCAGCATCTGGCAAAGCAGGGAGGCTATGATACAATTCGCCTATCAAATGCACCGGCACACCGAAGTGATCAAAAAAACAAGACACGGGAACTGGTATAGTGAAGATATGTTTGTACGTTTTAAGCCGTTAAAAACATTTGGCACCATCAAGGGAAGCGATCCTTTGAAGGGAATGATATAAATTTGGCGTTCATTTTAGCACATCAATTTATATGGATTGCTTTAGGGTGCATTTCAAATTTTCGCTTCACTTATCAAGGCCGTGGCCGGTGGGACACCAGCCAGGGGAAATTTGAATTGCACCGTTGCTTTACAGCGCAACTTATTTACTGCCGGGCTGTATTATATTTGGCGGCGGGTAAAAAACAATTATGAAGAATATCAAACTGATAGAAGTTCCGAGTGAAATTGGTGCAGGTACCCGTGGCGCCAGCCTTGGCATAGATGCCATTAAAATAGCCGCACTGGATTTTATGAGTAACTTTTTCGTTCACTTCCCTTCGGAGAAAATTGAAGTAGAAAATAATTTATTATTCGAACCCATTCAATCACCTTATGGCAAAAGAATAAACGGGGTACTCAACCTGTATGAAAAAGTAAGCAAAGCGGTAAGTGAATCCATCAAAGGCCATTTTTTTCCGGTGATACTTAGTGGGGACCACAGCACTTCCGGGGGAACCATCGCAGGAATTAAAATGGCTAAACCTAAAAGTAAATTAGGCGTTATCTGGATAGATGCCCATGCCGACCTGCATACACCTTACACCACCCCTACCGGTAATATGCACGGCATGCCGCTTGCCACCGCCATTGCGGAAGACAACGTAGAATGTAAAGCTCACGAACTGGATGAAAAAACACAAAAAATTTGGGACCAGTTAAAAAATATTGGTAAAATATCCCCTAAAATTTTGCCGGAAGATATTGTTTTCATTTCGCTGCGGGATTTTGAAAAAGAAGAAAAAGCGCTGATTGACAAATATGGTATCAAAGTAATTACCACCAGTGAAGTAAGGCGCAATGGCGCAGAGAGTGCAAGCCGCAAAGTATTGCGCTACCTGTCTGACTGTACGGATATCTATGTAAGTTTTGATGTGGATAGCCTTGACTCCGCCATTTCTAAAGGAACCGGCACCCCTGTAAGTAACGGGTTGAAAGAAAGGGAAGCGGAAGACCTGATCAGTAAATTCATGCAAAGCAGAAAGATCTGTTGTTTAGAAATTTCAGAAGTAAACCCCACGCTGGATAAAGAAAACCTGATGGCGGAAATCGCATTTAATATACTGCAGCGGAGTGTAAATGTATTGATGATGAATTAGCCCCTGGTCCCACTTGCTGGCGGGGAGGTATTCGAACAGCATTATTTTTAGGAATAGTCTGATTATTGATAGGTACCAAACTGAAGAATGCCTAAATATGAACTTTTTCACCCTGCGAATAAAAGTGTATCATACTGTCTGACGCTCTCCGCATGACCGGGCAGTACAGTAAAACTATAGCCAAATAAGTATCCCAATGTTTCTCTAAATAAAATGTGGAAAAAGATCCCCAATGGTATGACGTTGAACCGAGCGTGGCAACGATGTTCCTCAATGATCTACAGTTTGTACCAAAAAAATCGCATTGCGAAATCCCGGAAAATGTAACACATTTAACCTGGATCCTATAGCCCCTTATTGATCTGTTGAAAATATTTTTTTACAGCCCCATCGTCATGTTCTTTTGCCTCATGCCGGCCAAAGAAGGATCCATTTCGATGGCTTTATCGCACATTCCCTGCCCTTTGTCTTTTTGCCCTTTCTTTTGAAAACAAAGCCCGGCCTGGTACAATGCTTTGGCATCCTTCATATCCAGTTCCATTAATTTTTGACAATATTCCAATGACTTGTCATACATTTTTTGTCCGTAATACGCTTCGGCGATATCCCTTAAGATGTCTTTGTTGCCGGGCTTCTTAGCCAATATAGCCAATAATAATTTTTCGCCTTTATCAAATTCACCGCTATAGATATAAGCATATCCAAGGTTTTCTGAGAAGTCATTGCTTTGCGGATACCCGCCTGCTACCGCTTTATTAAAAAACAGGGCCGCATTTTTAAAATCATTGAGATTGTAATACAATAAGCCGAGTTCATAAGCCCAAACATTTTTAGAAACATCCAATACCACCGCCTTGTTATAATATGGCACGGCTGCTTTATACTGCTCCATATCCAGGTAGCTTCTGCCCAATGTATAGGTAGCTTCGGCGTCATTAGGATTTTTAGCTAACACACTTAATAAACCTTTTACTGCGGCGCCATAATCCTCCAGGTGATAATTGCTCATTGCGAGGATCTTTTCCGCATTTTCGCAGCCGGTACATTTGGTAGCGAATTCAACCGCTTGCTGAAATTGACGATAGTCGAAAAAAAGCGATGTCAATTCTTTAATGGCGGTTTTATTAGAGGGATCCAATTCATACACTTTTGTAAAAAGCCCTTTGGCAACATCCGTCTTGCGCATTTCAAGGTTGGCATAAGCATTTTCCAATATGGCTTCTTTATATTGGGGATTAAACTGAACGGATTTGTCAAAAAATTTAGAGGCAGTCAAAAAGCGGTGTGCGGATTTTTCTTCCATTCCTTTCCGGAAATAGAAATTTGCGCTATCCGTGTTTTGTGAAAAAACAGTGTTGAAGATAAAGATGCCTAAGGTGATGAGGATGGTGTTTTTCATAATGCATTTTTAAATATTGTGCCACATTAAAGGATTATATCAAATTACAACGTTTGAGGATGGCTATTTATTTTGTATAGCAGTGGTTTATTATTCCCATTAATCATTCACGATTCACATTACAAGGGATTTCTGATAACCCGGAATTAAAGAAAACAACGGGGCCTGGCTGGCTGGTGGCACACTGGCAACCTTATTGAAAAGCAAATACCTGAAACCAACTTTCTTTTCTAACAAAATTAAGTTATGATATTTTTTTTGTTTTGCCGCCTGATTTGTATTAAAACCATTGGTGGAATAAGTTGGGCCGGATAAGGCAAATAAATTAATATTTGTTTAACGTAAATTTAAGATTGCACTTTAAGGATTTTCGAAATATTAGAAGACTTTTATTAACTTTTACGAAACAAATAATACCAACCCCTTTACGATGCCGAAACCAACCCTACTCCTGTTCACAACAGCCCTGCTCCTTTTCAGCAC
>JANOTW010000179.1:0-2652 GCA_031416575.1 Ferruginibacter sp. | reverse complement strand
TGAATAACCATAGGTGAAACCATGAAACAGCAGGAGGTATTTCGCATAACAACCCTGCAGGGCATAAGCGTCAACTTGAGGATTTTTTTTAAGGTTAATTTTAGAGCCGTAGGCTCGTTCCATATTACCTTCTCAATTCTTTTCTCTTTCCAATATCTCAAACTGTCGTGAAATACTTGTCCCGCTTTCATCCACCAGCGTAATAATATGTTTACCTGCGGATGGGTTTAGCGCTATCTGGTGAAAGCTTTGGGTAGCGCCCACAAATGAATCATCCAGGCTCCAGAATATTTTTGAGCCCGCCCTTCTGTGTGCCGCGGTAAAAATTGTTTTCCCTTTTTCGCCACTCAATTCTAATGGCACGTAAATTTTGGCGCCTTCCTGCGGATAAATCAATTCAAAGGGTTTGCCTGTTTCCTGAAAGCCGCAGCCTGTTTTAAATGGTGGCAATGGTTTGTAATCCGCATTGCGCTGCCGGTAATAATATTCCATTGCCGGTGATAAAATAAACCAACTTATGTGCTGCATGGCAGACGGGCTTTCGCATTGTTCCGTTACCCGGTAACTGCCAGTCGCATCCAGGTTGATAATTTTGTGGTAAGGGCATAAAGTAACTTTTTCCCCATTGGGCGGCATTAATAAAGTATCCACATCCGGGCAATCTATATTGGCCCGGTAACCGCTTTGTTTGCATACGGGCAGGTAAGCGTAATTATAAACCGGTTTTTGAAAAAAAGGAACAGAAGGCAGTAAACGAAAAATATCAAAGAGGATGGGTGCGGCCGTATGTACGCCAATTAATCCGGGCCTGCCTTCGCCATCCGTATTTCCAACCCACACGGCCACTACGTTTTTTGGCGTTACACCAATTGCCCATCCATCCCTGAAACCAAAGCTGGTACCGGTTTTCCAGGCAATGGTTTGGGAAGATGAAAACTGTTGCCACAAACCTTCCTCACCGGGCCGCATCACTTCCTGCATGGCCAGGAATGCGAACCAGGTTGAAGTTGGATCCAAAGAAAGATTGGAAGCAGGGGTTGGATTGTTGACTAACGGTGTACTGCCCACGCCAGTCGCAGCACTGATATATTTTGGCGCATGAAAATCACCGGGATCAAATTTGCCATGATTTTTTGTTTGATGATTTACACTTCGTGCCATGGATGCATATACACCTGCAAGGTCCCACATGGTTACTTCGCAACCACCGAGTATCAGGCTTAAACCATAAGTATCCGCCGGCCGGTTGAGTGTGGTGATGCCGCATTGTTGCAGGGTTTCATAAAACCGCTGGTACTTGTATTGCTGCAATAATTTTACCACCGGAATATTCAGGCTTCTTGACAGGGCTTTACCCGCAGGCACGGCGCCATCGTAACCGAGGTCGAAATTTTTGGGCGCATAATTGCCAATCTGTGTTGGTATATCTGGTATGATGGAATTGGGCAGGATCAATCCAACACTTAACATGGCCGCATACAAAATTGGTTTTAATGCGCTGCCCGGGCTTCTGGGTGCGGCTATTACGTCCACGTCACTTTCCATTTCTTTGTTTGCCGGTTCATAAATGTTACCCACATACGCTAATGTATTTCCGGTCTCCACATCCAGCACCAGCGCACAGGCGTTGTTGATACCGTTGCCTTTCAAAACAGACTGGTGTTGCTGAACAATGGCGGCTACATTCCTTTGAAGATTGCCATCCAATGTGGTGATAATTTTTGTTTCACCCTTCACTGATTTATTATACTTTTTAAAACGCTGTAATAAATGCGGAGCATATTGCGGCAAGGATAATGGCGCACCGGGTAATATTTCCAGCCTGGCCAATGCGCAGGTACCGGTATCAATTTTTCCGGCAGCCAATAATTGATCTAATAAGGCGTTTCTTTTTCTAAGCAATACAGCCCTGTTTTTTCCGGGATGCACCAGGGCCGGGGCGTTGGGCAAAACAGCCAGTGCAGCCATTTCGCCCCAACTCAGCTTATCGGGGCTTCGTCCAAAGTATCGCCATGCCGCGGCATCTAATCCTACTACATTGCCGCCGAAGGGAGCATTGGCGGCATACAAAGCCAGTACCCCTTTTTTAGAATATCCACACTGTAACCGGATCGCCAAAATACTTTCCTTCAGCTTGTTCCAGATAGTCCGCTTATTATCCCTTTTTGAAAGCCTTATCACCTGCATATTGATGGTGCTGCCCCCCTGTACCACGCCTTTGTTTTTTATATTTTGTACCATGGCCCTACCGATAGCAATGGGGTCTATGCCGGGATGATAAAAAAAGCGTTTATCCTCAAAAGTGGTAATGCAATCGGTAAATTTCCTGGGCGTTTTTTTATTGGGTGGAAACCGCCACTGGCCATCTGCGGCAATGGAGGCGCTTAGTATATTGCCGTCTTTATCTTCTAACACGTAACTGGTTGGTGTGTTGAATAATTGATTGGGCAGGGATAGATAGAACCAGGTTAGCAGGGCAATCAACAACGTGGGCCAGCGCCATGCGTTAAAGACGGGTGTAAACTTCCATACCGGAAAATAGCGTTTTAAGTTATTTGAATGGGGGATTATATTTATGATAGTGGTGGGCACTTTTTTTATTTATACTGCACAAGGGATAAATTAGTGATATTTTATTTTGTTCGTTAAACA
>JANOTW010000178.1:0-13578 GCA_031416575.1 Ferruginibacter sp. | reverse complement strand
ATTTGAATAGCCCCGGGTGAAACCCGGGGATGAAAAGTTTCAGTTTCTACAACCCCAACGGGGTTGAACCATTGCATCTTCTTTATATTCAACCCCGTTGGGGTTGTTGAAACATAGCTGTAGGTTTAATTTGCGGACCTCAACAATTTTTAATACTTGTTTAATGATACAGGTAAGGATTTCTGAAGTTAAGATTAGTGATTCAATTGCCCCGCACTTTAGTACGGGGCAAAGAAGTTTTAAAGAATTTTTTGACTTTAGCCAAACACTATTTTGGGCTAAAGCCCAATTTTATATTTACAATATTATCCCCGTCCTAAAGGACGGGGCAATTGAAATCCTTAACTTAATGAAATTGCATGGTGAGGTTTTCAAAGCAGGGCAAAGTGCGGGTGCATGAAACCCCGGTGTATAAGGCGCTTCAAATTAATTACACTCATCCCTCCAATTTAAAAGGCGCTAAAACGCCTAAAGAACCGCTCATTATAACGCAATTAAAGTTGCCCATTGGTATTCTGTACAAGAGGGCGATGCAACGATGATCCACATAGCTTCTTAGCCCGGACAAAAAAGATAAAAAAGCATTCACTTGCACTGCGAATGGTAAGGAGTTCCGAATGTACAGATGGCGGCTAAATAAATAAACCAAAGTCATTGACTTTAAAAGCGGCGCCTAAGTTTATGATATTGCCGGCCATCTATAATTTTTTTAAAACAGCTACAAACATATTGTCAGCTTTCTTATCATACCCCTTCAGCAATTGAAGGTGCAATAATTTAGAATTAAAATTTTCAGCGATAAATTCTGCGATAAATTCATTCTCCTTTTTAAAAACCGAGCAGGTAATATAAATGAACATGCCCCCGGTGCGCAGGTGTGGTATTACGTTGGTAATGATTTTTTTTTGCAGATTACTATATTCTTCAATAGATGGTTGTTTAAAAAAACACAGTTGCTCCGGTGTTCTGCTCCAGGTACCGCTGCCACTGCAGGGGGCATCACAAATGATCAGGTCAAAATCCAATTCGCCTGGATTAAAACCGGCACTGGTTATGTCTGCTATAAAATATTTATACTCTTTTATAAACGCTTTTTTAAACCTTTGATGAAGGTTGAATATAATGCTTGCCCTGATATCGGAAACGGTAAGATCAATCTTCCTTTTTAAGATATCATTTAATAAAATGGATTTTCCGCCGCTTGCGGCACAACAATCCCATACTGATAAATTTAATTTTTTGTTGCCCTGTAAAGAATCAATTTGCAGGCCGTCATTCTTTAAATAATCAAACACTTTTTGTGAATTGTAATCCTGCACCACCACTTCTTTGTCAATGATAAAAAATTCTTCTACCTTTTCCGAGGTAACCAGTCGTACGCAATCTTCACCAACCCACTGCCAGGATAATTTTGATTTCCCCAGTCTCTTTAAAACAGTAATTCTTGTTTTAGGCCGTATGCGTATAAAAAGGTCCGGCTGCACCAGGAATGATTTACAAAACCCATCTGTTTCAATTCCATCACTTAATTCATTGTTAAAAGGGAAAATACCGGCCAGAAAAAATACCGGCCCTATGGCAGCTAATTTCTCCCCGAGGGGCAGGGATATTTTTTTATTCCATTCAGGCATTAGCTTTTCCATTAATTCGGAAGGTTCCGTTTCGCACAAAAAAGTAGCCATGAGTAATTTGTGATCAGGGGAAATACCAGCGCCGGCAAATCCCATCCTGAAATAATTGTAACAAAGTGAGGATACCTGCCTCCTGTCTTTGGAGCCATATTTTTTATTTGTGGCAAAAAAATGTTTTAAAAAAATGGCAAAAGGCTTTTCGCCCTTATATATTTCAATTATTTTTTTGGCGGTGTTGATATATGAGTGGTAGCGGCTCATTCAGTACAAATATAAAACGGCTGGATAATACCCGGCCGTGGAAGATGGTATTAAAATTATTATAATTCCAACAGGCTTTTTACCGGGTCTTTCCCGAACAAAAGTAATGCGGGGTTTTCCAGCAATTCTTTTACCCTTACCAAAAAACTTACCGATTCCCTTCCGTCAATAATTCTATGGTCGTAACTAAGCGCCAGGTACATCATCGGCTTTATAACTATTTG
Source organism: Ferruginibacter sp. (assembly GCA_031416575.1). Taxonomy (GTDB): domain Bacteria; phylum Bacteroidota; class Bacteroidia; order Chitinophagales; family Chitinophagaceae; genus Ferruginibacter. The sequence continues at coordinate 11,462 of JANOTW010000178.1, read as the reverse complement.
CCCTCCGGTAGCCATGGGCCTTTCCTGTATTTTATGCATCCCCAGGATGGCGCTTTGCGGAATATTAATGATTGGGGTACTCATTAAAGAACCAAAAACCCCTCCATTGGTAATTGTAAAAGTTCCCCCGCTCATTTCCTCAATGGTCAATTTATTATCCTTTGCTTTTGTCGCCAGCTCAACTACCTTTTTTTCAATTTCAGCCATGCTTAAACTTTCCGCATTGCGGATAACAGGCACTACCAGCCCCTTGGGTGCGGATACAGCTATTGATACATCGCAATAATTATGGTAAACAATATTTTCGCCATCCAGCATGGCATTTACAGCGGGCCATTCCTGCAATGCGAAGCAACATGCTTTGGTAAAGAAACTCATAAACCCAAGATTAACACCATGGGTTTCTTTAAACTTGTCTTTATTTTTCGCCCTGGTCTCCATGATAGCGCTCATGTCCACTTCATTAAAAGTAGTGAGCATGGCGGTGGTATTTTTCGCCTCTACCAAACGGCGGCTGATCGTTTTGCGGAGGTTACTCATTTTTTCGGAACGGTCATTCCGCCCAAATAATTCCACGCCGGGTTTTCGTCCGGGATTATTGATAGCTTCCAATACATCCTGCTTTACAATTCTGCCATTGCTACCGCTTGGGACCACGGATTTCACGTCTATTTTTTTATCGGCGATAATGGCGGCTGCTACGGGAGTGGCTTTAATATCAACTGAAGGCTTGGCAGGTGCGGCTGATGGTTTAATTGCTTCGTTTTTTATATCGGGTGAAGGAGCCGCAACAATACCCTCCGGGCGGGTTGCCTCAGTATCAATACTGCAGGCGATATCACCTATTTTCAGGGTGTCCCCTTCCGCGGCAACCGTTTTTAAAATTCCTGCCTGTTCCGCATTAATTTCAAAAGTGGCTTTCTCGCTTTCCAATTCCGCAATTACTTCATCCCTTTCTACCCAATCACCCTCTTTTTTGATCCATTTTACAAGTGTAACCTCCGTAATACTCTCCCCCACAGAGGGCACTTTTATTTCTATTGCCATTTTAATTATTTATTTCAGCGAATTTCGGTTAATTAAAAGTATTAATAAAATCGTTTTCAAAAAAATGGGCGGCAAATTAAATTAGAAATATACCCTTTTAATGGTATTGTATTTTCAATATCTATTGCTTATTTTTATATTCAGTAAATAAGTAAACAACAGCCACTTAATAATTTAAAAGACCCGTTTGCTAAATAAATCAATTGCAGTTGAAAATAAACTTATACTTTTAACAACAATAGCACATCACTTTTATTATCTATAAATTATGCTCCATGAAGCTTAAAAAATTACACACAACGTTTATTGTAATAGCCATTGCAGTATGCAACGTTGCATCAGCTCAATTATTCATTGACAATGCCCAGTTTTTCATACAACCCGGCGCTACCGTTACTGTGCAGGGTGATGTTACCAGCAACACGGATATATTGGGCACCGGGCTTTTACAAATGAAAGGTACCGCCTTGCAAAATATCAATATGAATGGTTTTACTATTCCTAATCTTGAGATGGACAATGCGGCTAATGTGGCACTTACAGGAAATTGCAAGGTTGGTAACTCGTTACTGTTTACAAATGGCAAAGTGCAACTTGGAAATTTTAATTTTGTATTAAATGCGGCAACAACGGTTACCGGCGCCGCCGATAATAAATTTTTAGAAACCAATGGTAATGGTTTCGCACAGAGAAATATTGGAAATGCCGCGGCAGCCAACCAAATACTGCCCGTGGGCGCCGGAACAAGTTACGCACCTGTTTCACTTACACATGCAGGTGGTGCGTATGTATCCGCATTATTAAGCGCCCAGGCCAAGTCGGGTAAGAGCCCGAACAGCCACCCCCGCATTGAATCTTATGCCAATGTTTATTGGCCTGTTTCTTCTACTGGTGTTACCGGCGGGACATTTACTGTTACAGGTACCTACCCATTTGATGCGGCTCCCGGATTTTCAGGTACGGAAACCGATATAAGGGGAATAAGTTTTAATGGGACGGACTGGAGCCTAACGGGCGAAGGGCACGACTTTACATTGAATACCGTAACTGCCCAGCTTGCAGCGAATTCCGGCCAGCTTTCCGGCATGAACAGGTTTCTCCTGATGAATTCAAAGGTATTGTTGCAGGGGGCTAATCCTTTTGGCGGGGTAATGAGCGATGCGTTACGTGTAGCTCCAAACGTTATTCCTGCCACGGAACCATACAGGGGCGCTCCTTACAATTTTACTACTTTGAACGGTGGGATTCAGGAAGTTGCCGCCGCAACTGTATTTAATGACCTGGGTTCATTCAATAATATAGTAGATTGGGTATTTTTGGAATTGAGGAATAATGTCACTTCCGGAAGTATTTTACTTCAAACGCGTTCAGCATTTGTACAAAGAGATGGCGATATTGTGGATATAGATGGTACAAGCCCATTGTATTTTAAAAACGTGGATACCGGTGACTATACAATTACCGTGAGGCACAGAAATCATACAGCCATTTCAACCAATAATACAGCGGGGGCTTTCAAAAACCTGACACTTTCTTCTTCTACACCGGTACTCGATTTTACATCCCCAGCAACTAATATTTTGGGAGTGGCAAATACCAATTACGCCCAGGTGGACGGAATCAACCTGATGTGGAGTGGTAATGCCAACTTTAATGCGAATGTAAGATATGGCGGGCCTGCAAACGACAAGGACTATATTCTGGCTACTCCGTTGGCAACAAACCCAGCAACTGTATTAAGTGGGGTTTATAATCAAGGTGATGTAAATATGAATAAAGTTGTTAGGTATGGAGGGCCGGCAAATGATAAGGATTTTATCCTGGCCACTCCTTTGGGTACAAATCCAGCAGTTGTCAGAGCTCAAATAATTCCTAATTAACAGCAATTTTAGTAAATTTTTTAACCTGATAATTTTTTCTTATGAGACGTATATTTATAACTTTATCAATCTTATTTGTTGCCTCAGTTTGTAATTCACAGACATTTCAGGCTACTGTAAAACCGGGGAGTTTGGCAAATTCGGTTATCGTGGCGGTTATGCCTTCCGTAACGGTTAATAACGCTAAAATAACTACATTCTATTTCGCTATTGCGGTTCCTGCAACCGTATCACCTAAGCCTTCGGTAAGTATTTTGACAAATTTTAATGCCGCCCTGTCTTATACAATTGAAACGCCGGCGTCAGAATTGGTAGGTGGTACGCTGCATTACATTTATAATTTCCTGTCAGATGGTTCAGTAGCAGCGGGAACCGAAAGAAACTACATCGCCGGTGCCGATAATAATTTGATTGAGGTTTCATTCGCCGATGGGCCTCAGCCACCCGCTGTATCTACAATCAGGCTAGTAAGCCTTGCAAACGGTGGCACTACAGCCAACACTTATTTCAACATTTATAATTTGGGTACAGACGTTACCAATACAACTGCTATGTTTTATGGAGGAGTTCCTGTTAACTCTGGCAGTGGATATACCGGAACTTCCTATACCAGTTTAGCAAACATTGCCCTTCCCGTAAAATTTTTAGGCTTTAATGTTACCAAAAAGAATAACGATGCAATTCTTAACTGGCAAATTGAAAATGAATCTTCCCTTACAGACCGTTACGAAATAGAAAGAAGTTTAAATGGCGTGGATTTCAGGAAATTTACAACCGTAGCGCCAAAAAATAACGGCAATTCAGGTAATAGTTACAATTTAGCTGACTTCAATTTATCAACTATTCGTTCCGCAGGTATTTTTTACTATCGAATCAAACAAGTTGATAAAGATGGCAATTTCATTTATTCCATGATAAGAAACCTTCGTTTGAACAGCAAAGGAATAGCAATAAGTGTTTACCCTAATCCAATCAGGGAATTTGCAAACGTTACTATTGATCTTGAACAGGATACGGATGCCACCGTTACCATTAATGACGCATCCGGTAAGCTGTTACAAAATATTCAAATGCAGCTTTTTAAAGGGCTCAATATCAAGAAGATTAATATGACAACATTTGCAACAGGCAGCTATATGCTGAAGGTACAGACATCAACAGAAATTAAAACCATGACAGTCGTTAAAACGAACTAACTGACTGGATAAAGATTTATAATTAAACCCTGCCTTTTGGCGGGGTTTTTATTTGAAACAGGTCTGGTAACCCAATAGTCATGTGCAACGCTATGCCGGCCTTGCAAATATCAACCGGCAAACAGAAAATGAACAGGCCGTAAAAACTTAAAACTATATATACTATGCAAGGGATAAAAACTTGAGGTAAAATTTTTGTCCTGGCAGTGAAGCAATGGGCATCATCGTTGCGTCGCCCTCTTGTACTTAATACCATTGGGGAACTTTAATTACGTTTTAAATTAATAATTTTTACCCCCTTTTGGAACATCCCGACCTGTGCCGACCTTTCGGCATTTTTCGGGAAAGCCTGTCCCGGTTCATCGGGAGGGATAGGGGTAGCCTGTTTTATTTGTTTAGGGAACAAAATAAAATATCACTAATTTATCCCTTGCGCAGTATAGCTCTTATTTAAGGGCATCTCTAAAAACCTTCCTTATCCTCTCCTTTGGAGAGGAATTAAAGGTGAGGTTAAAACAAAAACACAGGTTTTTAGAGATGCCCTTAATTCCTGAGCGTATATTATTTGGTTATTATGAAAAATAAAAATCATTAATTAAGCAGTATAAAAATAAATTTGTGTAATTGCTTTTATTTTTAATTACAACCGGAAAAAGTTAGCATGTTGCTAAAATCGGGTGCATACCAAATTGTCGCTTTACTATAAAGCCAGTGGTCGGTGAGACACCGACCACTCGGCGGGGCTACCCCTGGCTGGTGTCCCACCAGCCAGCGACAATTTGGTATGCACACCTAAAAATTTGTTGCGCATAATTAAAAAGCCGGATATTTAATTTATAAAAAACCTGGATAATTAATCTTCCTTATGAAATATCTTTTTCTCTCACTAATTGTATCATCCCCATTCTGTGTGTATTCACAAACCTCTGTTGACAATTTTACCAGTGAATTGATCTATGGCAGAAAAGATGGGATGGCGCTTACAATGTTTGTACAAAAGCCTGATCAGGTTAACAATGGTAAAGGAATTATTGTAGTGGAAAGCGGCAACTGGAAATCAAGTTACGAAAGGGCGCTCCGGTATTTGGAAAAATCGAAAACTTATACCGGCAGGGGATACACGGTCTTTACGGTGATGCCCGGCTCTCAGCCAAGATATCCAATTCCCGACCAGATCGCTGACCTTAAAAGAGCGGTACGGTTTATCAGGTACAATGCCAAAGATTATGGGATTGATGCGGATCATATTGGAATAATGGGCTTTTCATCGGGTGGGCATTTATCCCTTGCCGTAGCAACCGCTGATGAAAAAGTTGATCCCACTTCCATGGATCCGGTTGACCGGGTTTCTTCCAGGGTGCAGGCTGTAGCTGTGTTTTATCCGCCAACAGACTTCCTGAATTTCGGCAAACAGAATGCTGTTCCTTCCATTAACCGGACAGCGCTGATACTGACAGGCGTTTATGCGGCTTTCGATTTCAAGGCCTGGAATGATACTATCAGGTCATTTGTACCTATTACGGATGAGTCGAAAAAAATGCAGATAGCCAGGTTAATTTCCCCCATATATTCGGTAAGCCCCGATGACCCGCCTGTATTAATCATTCACGGGGATGCGGATAGGTTAGTGCCATTGCAACAATCAGAAAGCATCATTAAAAAATTTGAAGAAGCCAAAGTACCCAACCAGTTGATCATTAAAAAAGGCGGCGGACATGGATGGAAAAATATTGAAGCAGAGGAAAAAAACTTTATTGACTGGTTTGATAAATATTTAAAATGATAGGGTTTGCCGGTTAGTTTTTATTGTTCCCTGTTTAACTAAAAATAATCCTTGAAGTGGTATAACTTTTTATCCGCATTATTTAATACAGGGCTTCTTGCATCGTTTGATTTCTTCACTTTAATCAAGGCCTGCTGAAAATGCGGGTGTATGCACTATAATACCCCGCAATTCATAAGGGTGTTCATATAACCTCCTGATTTTTCCCTAAATACAACGCAATTAAAGATCCCCAATGGTATTCAGTACAAGAGGGCTATGCAACGATGCCCCACATAGCTTCATAGCCGGGACAAAAAAGAATAGTTGTATAGAAGGGTGATACAATCTCGACTTAGGATGAGACCATACAATTCTTAAGCCCGGACAACAAAAAAAAGAATGGTTGTAAAAAAGTGCGGCACAACCCCCGCCTTACTGTGGCAGGCAGACAGGGAGGATGCCCCCGAATAGCGGGGCGGGCGATGAAAAACAAATGCCCGGCCAAAAAACCTCCGCACCAAAATGAAATGCATTCAGCTATGAAATAGATACGCACTGCCAATAAAAAGAATTTTCGCAAAGCTTTCAATCTTCGAATAACTCGCCGCTAACGAGTGGGCCTGGGGGCTTTCTCCATCTCCATATAATCTATTGTAAGGTTTGCTAAAGCCTGTACCCCCAATTTAAAGCCACTCTCATCAATAAAGAAATCGGGCGTATGGTGGGAGGGGGCAGTCCTGGCATCGCCCCCTTTGGGCATACCGCCTAAATTGAAAAATATGCCAGGTACTTTCTGCTGGTAAAAAGAAAAATCCTCGGCGCCCGTATCGGGTGGCCTTAGTATTACATTTTGTTTTGCCGCGGTTTGCTGTAATGAAGGGAGCATTTTTTCGGTTAGGGCCGAATCGTTGAAGGTGATAGGATAATGAGAACTGTATGGGATCAATACTTCCGCCGTAGCGCCTGCGCTTTCCGCGGTTTTAATGGCAACCTGTGTTACCCTGTCTATCAGCATTTTTTCATCATCGGTACTCAGGGCCCGAATGGTTCCCAGCATTTCTACCTGCTCGGGAATAATATTGCTGCGGTTTCCTCCATTAATGGCGCCGATGGTTACAATGCCGGCATTTTCAGTAATATTCAAATTGCGGCTGACGATAGTTTGTAAATTATTTATGATCTGTGCGGCTGTAACGATCGGATCAACCGATGACCAGGGAGAGGCCCCATGCGCCGAACGTCCCTTTACAATTATTTTAAGGTCGTTGATACTTGCATAAATAGCGCCGGGGCGGTAAGTGATCTTGCCAACTTCCACCTGCGAATCAATATGCAAACCGAATATTACATCCACTGCGGGGTTTTGCAATACGCCTTCTTTTACCATCATTTCAGCGCCACCTTCTTCGCCCCGGGGAACACCTTCTTCAGCAGGCTGAAAAATAAATTTCACGGTTCCTTTCAAATCCTTTTTCATGCCTGCTAAAATTTCGGCTACACCCATTAATATCGCTACATGCGTATCATGGCCACAGGCGTGCATTACACCTGCTTCTTTCCCATTGTATTGCACTTTCACTTTTGATGCGAATGGTAAGGGAACTCTTTCTATTACGGGCAATCCATCCATATCGGCACGCAAAGCTACTACCGGCCCGGGTTTGCCGCCTTTTAAAATACCCACCACACCAGTATGGGCAACGCCGGTTTTTACATCCATACCTAATGACTCAAGATGTTTTGCTATGATCGCAGCCGTTCTTATTTCCTGGTTTCCCAGTTCGGGGTGTTCATGAATATCCCTTCTCCAGGCGATCACCTTTTGTTCTATTTTATCCGCCGCAAGATTCACCTGGTTTCTTGCTATTTTATTTTGGGAGATCGCCGGGAGGGTGAATCCGGTTAATAGCGTTAACATTAAAATTCTCATCGTGTAAATTTTTAAAGTACAAGTTATGTTAAAATGTGTTTCAAAAACCAGCTTGGGATTCACAAGTTTGGAAGCATTAAAGCGGATAATTTTTTTTAATTTTCAGGTTAACTATAAACCCGGCTAAATATTTTTTCGTAATTATTATAAATTTGCCCTTCAATCTTATATAAAGGGGGTGCATCCCAAATTGTCGCTGGCTGGTGGGACACCAGCCAGGGGTAGCCCGTCGTGGTCGGTGGGACACTGACCACGTTCCTGATAACTGTAGCGACAATTTGGGATGCACCCATATAAAGGATACTTTCATTCATATACAACCAACATAAAAAACAAACCAGCAGGGTATGATTCGATTAGCGCATTTTCAACAGCCCGATTTCGGGCAATTGATAGAGTGGATACATGATGAGGAAATATTGACGAACTGGTCAGGTAACCTATTCAGGTTCCCTCTTTCAAACAGAAGCCTTGCATGGTATATAAAAGGCGCTAATATCATCAATGAGTCCGATGCATTTGTTTATAAAGCGATTGATGCCACCGGAAAGACGGTGGGGCACATTTCATTGGGTGGAATTAGCTGGAAAAACAGGTCGGCCCGTATTACCAGGGTATTGATTGGGAATACGACTGAGCGTGGTAAAGGCTGTTGCCAGGGTATGATAAAAGCGGTCTTGAAAATTGCTTTCGAAGAGTTGAATTTACACCGGGTAAGTTTGGGGGTATATCATGATAATGTGCCTGCTACAAAATGTTATGAAAAAACCGGATTTATTACGGAAGGCATTCAGCGGGATATACTTTGGTATAAGGAAACCTGGTGGAGCATGATAGAAATGAGCATCCTGGAAAAGGAGTGGCGCACGTTGAATCCGTAGCAGGTATAGGTGGATTTATGCATATAATAAATGCAAAATACTCTCCATGAAAACATATACACATTTTTTATCAGGGCGACATGCAATACCCATTTAAGTTCTGTACATTTACAAAAAAAATACCAAAATGAAAATCTTTGTAGCCGGCTTACCCTATGATTTAGATGATGCGGAGCTGGAAGAAATATTTGAAAAATTTGGCACTGTTACCTCCGCTAAAGTCGCCATTGATAAAGAAACCGGAAAAAGTAAAGGGTTCGCATTTCTGGAAATGCCAAATAGTATAGAAGCAAAAGACGCTATTGAAAGCATGAACGATATTTCGCTCGGTAAAAAACCTTTGGTGGTAAAAGAGGCGGAAGACCGCAACGCTGGTTCCGGTAGCAGGCCGGGTGGTAACAGGCCTGGTGGTGGTGGATACAATAAACCTGGGTTTAATAATGACCGCAACCGTTATTGATATAGGTTTTTGGCAGGGGTTGAAAAATAAAAGCAAGTCTTTCGTTAAAATGCAATGATCCGGTTGTAAAAAATATGGATCATCGTTTTGTATGCCTGCATGTTTTACAAAAAATATTCAATGCCCCCAGCCCCTTCCCGAAAAATAGGGATGTTCCAAAAGGGGAGTTATGGAAAGGGTATAATTTTTACAATCATTCAAATTATTGTTAGTTTTTTATTTACCACCCCGCCAGTGCGGGGCAATTACTTTTAAGCCTTCCCGGCTGTGTCAGTCATACAGGCTTCAGTGGCATAGCGCTTTTATACAATCATTAATTTTTGGTTCCGGTAATTTTCCTTTCATGTCATTGCCGAAACAATCCGGATTTCACAATTTCTTCCTTTTGGTACAAACTATAGTTCTTTGTTCAACATCGTTGTGCCCTCCCTTGTACCGCCTGCCATTGGGGATCTTTTCCACGTTTTAATTAAGGAAAAATTAATCCGTTACATTGTACCTGCACTTTTTTATCTTCAACCTCTAAAAGGTTGGCTAACCCAAATAATAAACAGATCAGCAACATGAAAAAAATAAACTGGGGTATTATTGGTTGTGGTGATGTTACTGAAATTAAAAGCGGCCCTGCATTTAATAAAGTAAGCGATTCATCATTGGTGGCGGTAATGCGCAGGGATGGGGCAAAAGCAAAAGACTATGCCCAACGGCATCATGTGCCTAAATGGTACGATGATGCCAGCTTGTTGATAAATGACCCTGAGGTGAATGCGATTTATATCGCCACTCCGCCGTCTTCGCACGAAGCATACACGATTGCTGCTATTGATGCCGGCAAGCCGGTGTATGTAGAAAAGCCAATGTCGCTTAATTATGAGGCAGCGTTTAATATGGCCGGTTATGCGGATTCAAAAAATGTAAAACTTAGCGTTGCGCATTACCGCAGGGCACAGCCGCTATTTAAGAAAATTAAACAATTGCTGGACGATAAAGCCATTGGTGATATCCGCTTTGCCAGGCTTGACTATTTTAAAATGCCCCTTACCCCGGATGAATTACAACATCCCAAAACCGCCTGGAGGGTTGATCCCAAGGTTTCAGGCGGTGGCTTATTTCACGATCTGGCCCCTCACCAGCTTGACCTGATGTTTTATTTTTTTGGCCCTGTTGATAAAGCGGATGGGATAGCTACCAGCCAATGTGGGCCAGATAAAGTAGAAGATATGGTGGCAGGTAATATCCTGTTTAAAAACGGGGTAGTGTTTAGTGGTGCATGGTGCTTTAATGTGGCACCGGGGCAGGAGAAGGATTGCTGTGAAATAATTGGATCTGAAGGTAAAATAAGTTTTAGTGTTTTTGAAGTATTACCCATTACACTTACTGCAGGTGGTAAAACCGAAACATTTTCCTTTGATATATTACCCCATGTACAGCAACCCATGATTGAAAAGGTAGTGGAATATTTTTTGGATAAGGAACCTAATCCCTGCAGTGGCCGGGATGGGGTAAATGTGATGAAACTGATGGATGAATTTACTAAAAAATAAAGCCTGATCGCCTGAGCCTATAATGTTAAATGGATCAATACCGCCAAACATTCCTTTCTTACGTTGATGCCTGAACGATTCAATATAAATCGTTGCGGCCGCTAACTGCATATCTCCTTACTGATATACTTCACAAGGGATAAAAACGTGAATAAGATTTTTTTGTCCGGGCAGTGAAGCAATGGGCATCATCGTTGCATCGCCCTCTCCTATACAACCATCCGTTTTGTTGCCCGGGCAGTGAAGCATTGGGCATCATCGTTGTGTCACTCACTTTGTACGTCATACCAATTGGGATCTTTACCCACGTTGTAATGAGCGAAAAATCAGCCGCGGCTTATTTGGATACTTGTACCGCATACCAATGGGGATCTTTAATTGTGTAATAGATTGAGCGGTTTTACCTGCGTTGCCGGCCACTTGTACTAAAATTTGTTTTTATGCTATATTGATTGCTCCCATTTTAATATCCAACTACAATATATTTCGCCCTTACAGGGCTTTTGTTTATTTTGTTTTTAACACAGGGCGTTGCCCTGTGCTGGAATATTGCGCCCTTTCAGGGCTTGGTTGATATTGTTCCAAAACTTAGGTGGTTGCCGGCTAAGCCCTGAAAGGGCGAAATCTCATAGCGTAGGGCAACGCCCTACGTAAACGATGAAACATGCGCCAAGCCCTGAAAGGGCGCAACATCTATTTTTGTAATCTGGCATTTACATTACAACGCAATTAAAGATCCCCATAGGTATTCAGTACAAG
>JANOTW010000177.1:0-11822 GCA_031416575.1 Ferruginibacter sp. | reverse complement strand
GTTATTTGAAGGCCCTGTTTTGCCGCCGGCCCCTGAAGGGGAGGCCTTCTGCCACTTCATTAACTAAGCCTAAAGAACCGCTCATTATAACGCAATTAAAGATCCCCATAGGTATTAAGTACAAGAGGGCGATGCAACGATGTTCCACATGGCTTCTTAGCCCGGACAAAGAAATAAAAAAACGTGATAAATACCTTGATGAGTGATGAATGGTGAATTGGGGGCATCTCTAAAAACCCGTGTTTTTGTTTTAACCTCACCTTTAATTCCTCTCCAAAGAAGAGGATAAGGAAGGTTTTTAGAGATGCCCTTCATAATAGTAAAAATGATCTTTGCGGATGGTGGACCGCACCTGCTATTGTTAAATCTTTTAGGCTTATTTTTTTATGCCAACACGGGGCCTTTCGTTTGTAATTGGTTTTATATACTCAACATATTTGCATTCCTAATCATTTCGCCTGCCGGTATTTTACACTTAGGGGGAATAAATTTTCCGCTTTTGGCAACATGTATGAAGGCTTACCGCACTCATACTTTTATCCAGAATTTCAATTCATTATCCAGGTCGGAACCAACTACCAGATAGCCTTCCGGCACTTCATCTTCGAGGCTATGAAAAGTAGCTAACCTGGTGCCGGCAGGTTTTTGTTCCAGTTGTTTCAGCATGTAACGGGCGTAGCCATGATATAATTTGCCGGAGTAGTCAATGCTGTCATCTATTTTATCCGTTACGCCGAAATTTTCAAAAAAGGAATTATAGAAATAGAAATGGTCATAATCCCTGAAATCCAGTTGTGTAAAATTGGCATGGATAAATGCGACGTTTTTTAACCCTAAATTGTTCCTTGCACTTTCCGCATAACCCACCAGTTCTTTCCTTTGTTCCACGCCGGTGTAAAATGCTTTGGGCATGAAGTGGGCGGCGGCAAGGCAAAATTTACCTACGCCGCTACCTATATCCAATATCCTTACGTTTTTTTCAGCAGCAAGGAACCTTGCCGCTTTCCGGGCAACGTTTAATGGGGTCCAATGTCTTCTGGCGAGTGATTGTATTGAAGCAGTGTACAATAAATGAAACTTTTCATCTGAATGAAACCATTTATCAGTAGGTGAGGTAACAGATATTGCTGCTGAAAGCATGATTATTTAGAATTTTATAGATAGTGAATTTATATTCTTCGGCTATGGCACCCCGGGTCTTACGTTCCGTCTGACCGGGAATGCCATTCTTTTAGTCCCAACTGGCCTGTCGTATCATTTGACCGGATGCGGCCAATTTTTTTGCGAAATATTCTTTTTACCGCATTGTCTTTTTTAGTTACTGCTGAATCATTTTGCAAAGGTACCGGTTATTTAATCCCTATCCGGTAAGTCTAAACACTTTAAAAGTAAACAAGCCTGATAAATAAATATATGGATTCTCCGGGTCGCTGCTTCGATAGGTTGTAATTACTTGTCTGGATTTATCGGGAACACTAAACAACGGCTACCTGCATATTAAAAAATATTAAAGGTGTAGGGAGAAAGACCAACAAAGGATTTATTTTATTTGTACGCATCTTTACAATTAATCGAAATTTCATCAGCATTTACAAATTCTTTGCAATTAAGCTTACTGGCAATAGATATAGCCTATGCAATCCATATCCCCTATAATTTAGTATATGTATTTGAATTTATAAAACTCCGTTGAAAATTGAAGTGATTACCAGTATTAAAGGTAGTTAGGTAGCGTGCCGCCTTAAATTAATTAAAAGATCCCTTTACTAAATCTTCAGTAATTTTAATCTTTATTAAAATGCTCAAAAAATATAAAATGGCGGAAAAGCTATCAATAGAAGAAAATCATCATGGAAAACATAAAATCGTTTATTGAGTCAGGGATATTAGAATTATATGTAATGGGGAACTCAACTCCACAGGAAATTGAACACGTGGAACAAATGGCAGCTTCGTTTTATGAAGTTCGTGCGGAGATTGATTCTATCAGCGAAGCTTTTGAATTGTATGCCTTATCAAATTCAGTTACGCCTGATCCGATAATAAAGCCTTTTTTAATGGCAACGATTGATTTTACTGAAAGGATGAAAAGTGGCGAACAACCCTCCTTTCCACCTGAGCTACATGAGGGATCAAAAATAATTGATTTTGGGGAATGGCTTCACAGGGATGATATGGTTTTACCAGGCAATTTCACTGACTTACACGCCAGGATCATAGGTTATACACCAAAGGCAATTACAGCGATAGTATGGATAAAAGATATGGCGCCACAGGAAGTACATGACAATGAATATGAAAAATTCCTGATTGTGGAAGGTACATGCAATATTTTGGTGGAAGATGAGGTTTATCCTTTATTGCCGGGAGATTATTTTTCCATTCCCCTTCATAAAAATCACCAGGTAATAGTTACTTCCACTAATCCGTGTAAAGTTATATTGCAAAGGATAGCGGCTTAATACCATATAGGGGTATTGAGATATTGGGATATGTTATTTTGCAAAGTATAGCTTCAGAACCCTTTGCCCCGCCACAGCAAATAAAAGGCCCCAAACCCACGCCCGGATGATGCGGCCAGACTTGCGTATAGGAACAAAAAAAACGCAAATTTAATTATCCCTACTATTAAAATATACAGGGTTGTTAATTTAAGCCGAGTGATGTTTTCTTACAAATAACGCAATTAAAGTTCCCCAATGGTATATAGTACAAGAGGGCGATGCAACGATGATCCACATAGCTTCTTAGCCCGGACAAAAAGTATGGTTGTATAGAAAGGTCCCGATACGCTTATCTATCGGGATAGACTGTCCTGATAGGCATACGCTATGGGGATTATCAACGCAACAATGTTTATTCAGGGATTTGGTGCATGGACAAAAAAGATAAAAAAGCATGCACTTTAAACTGCGAAGGTTAAGGGTTTCCTGGCTTATTCCTGAACCGTTTTTGTAATCTTTATCGAAGCCTTCCCGCCCCACCTTTAAACCTCACCTCTTATAGAATTTAATCCAACAATTTTAAAAGTATCTTCATAATGGCCTTCACTCCTTTACAATTTCCAACAACACCCCTTTTGTATTACTCTTAATCAACCCTTACCTTTGCGCCCAATTTGGTGAATAGTTAAATTGATGGTTCATCGTGAACTGTCCCTGAACTATCCACTGCGAACCATGAACAAAAAATGAAGTACATCAACGAAATAAATAAGCGCAAAACATTCGCCATTATCTCTCACCCCGATGCCGGTAAAACTACATTAACTGAAAAATTACTGTTATTTGGAGGCGCCATACAAACTGCAGGCGCTGTAAAAAGCAATAAGATAAAAAAACACGCCACTTCGGATTTTATGGAAATTGAAAGGCAGCGTGGTATCAGTGTTGCTACCAGCGTTATGACTTTTGAATATGACGGGCATTTGATAAACCTGCTGGATACGCCCGGCCACAAAGACTTTGCTGAAGATACTTACCGAACACTTACAGCAGTGGACAGTGTAGTACTGGTAATTGATAGTGTAAATGGGGTAGAAGACCAGACAAGGCGTTTAATGGAAGTTATCGCCATGCGAAATACGCCGGTAATTGTTTTTATTAATAAAATGGACCGGGATGGGAAAAACCGTTTTGACCTGTTGGAAGAAATAGAAAATGAATTAAAGCTGCAATTGCACCCGATGACAGTACCCATTAACAGTGGTAAAGACTTTAAAGGGGTTTATGACCTTCATAAAAAAAGTTTGATATTATTTGCCGCCGGTACCAAGGCCAATGATGAGGATGTGGTGGAAATAAATGACCTGGCCGATACCATTCTGGATGCCAAAATCGGGGAGAAGAATGCAGCCACGTTACGCGAAGATGTGGAATTGATTGACGGGGTGTATGGTGAACTTAACCTGGCTGATTATTTAAGTGGCGAAACCGCTCCGGTGTTTTTTGGAAGTGCGGTTAATAATTTCGGGGTAAAGGAAATGCTGGATACTTTTATCCGTATTGCGCCTACTCCAAGGCCAAGGCATACTACCGAGCGGGATGTAACTCCTGAGGAGGATAAGTTTAGCGGATTTATTTTTAAGATCCACGCCAACCTTGATCCCAAACACAGGGACAGGATCGCTTTTTTAAGAGTTTGCAGCGGAAGGTTTGAGCGTAACAAATATTACAGGCATGTTCGCCTGGAAAGGGATTTCAGGTTTAGTAATCCCTATAGCTTTTTGGCCCGCCAGAAAGAAGTAATTGAAGATGCTTATCCGGGTGACGTAGTGGGTTTGTTTGATACCGGCAATTTCAAAATAGGTGATACGCTTACAGAAGGTGAAAAATTTTACTTCACCGGTATTCCTTCCTTTTCGCCTGAAATATTCAAGGAAGTGCAGAACAAAGACCCGATGAAAACCAAGCAGCTTGAAAAAGGTTTGCTGCAGTTAACCGATGAAGGGGTGGCGCAGTTATTTACCCAGTTTGGAGGTAATAAAAAGATCATTGGTTGCGTAGGCGAGCTTCAGTTTGAAGTGATTCAATACCGCTTGTTGCAGGAGTACGGAGCATCTGTACAAATGAATAGTTTGCCGTTTTACAAAGCCTGCTGGCTTACCAGCAGGGATCCCAAAAAATTAGAAGATTTCATCCGCTTCAAACAGGGAAACATCGCAAATGATAAAGATGGCCACCTGGTCTATCTGGCACAAAGCGAATGGTTCTTAAATACCGAAAGACAGAATAATCCTGATATTGAATTTCATTTTACGAGTGAAATACATAAGTAGTGGGTGGGTCATTAATTTTGAATTGCACCCAAATTCAAAAGCATATTTTTATATTTACATCATGAAAAGCGTACGGCTTGATAAAACAGTTTTTAAAGCACAAAGTTTTGAAGAAGCAGAAAGAGCCAATCTTTTTACCAAGGATACTTCAATTGCAGAACGGCTTAAAATGGCTTTTCATTTAACCTGTACAATTTATGGTATTAAAGAGGGCGACTCCTTGAAAATTGACAGGACTATTTTTCTTGCACATAAGTTTCAATAATGCCCGATATTTTCGAATCTGATTTTAGTGATTTTATTCTGGCGCTCAATATGTCTGGTACAGCGTATTTGGTAGTTAGGGGTTATGCTGTTATCATTCATGGTTACTATCGAACTACACAGGATTTGGATATTTGGGTGGATAAGACTCCTGAAAATTATTTGAAATTAAGTAAAGCATTTGCCATTTTTGGTATGCCTGTGTTTGATATGACCCTGGAAAATTTTATGAGTGATGAATTTGATGTTTTTTCCATAGGTCGTTCTCCACTAAGAATTGATATAATTACAAAGTTAAAAGGACTTGATTTTAAAGATGCTTTTACTAACTCTTTAGCAAAGGAAATTGAAGGTTTAAAAGTGAATTATTTAAAGCTGGATGATTTGATTACAGCTAAAAAAGCTTCTGCACGGTATAAGGATTTGGATGATATTGAAAAATTACTTGGATAATAATTACACTTTTATCTAATCAAAATCACATTTCCCTTTTTGATTACATTGCCGCAGTTGTTTTTTATTAACAAGAATTGAATTTTATAACCCTGTATAATTGAAAGGTGTAATCGCTTTTAATTCTTTTTTAAGCATTACTGATATTTTTAAACCCCCAATAAAATCATGTAAAGCTTTTTTATCAATAGCATTTTTACCCCTTGTTAAATCCTTCAATGCCTCATAAGGCTCAGGATAATTTTCCCTTCGTAAAATGGTTTGTAGCGCCTCTGCCACTACAGCCCAGTTATTATCTAAATCCGCTTTTAATTTCGGTTCATTCAGTACCAATTTATCCAAACCTTTTTCTATTGATTTAATAGCCAGGATAGTGTGGGCAACCGGTACGCCGATATTTCTTAACACGGTAGAGTCGGTTAAATCCCTTTGTAATCTTGATGTGGGCAGTTTTGCCGAAAGGTGCTCCAGCAGCGCATTGGCAATGCCCAGGTTCCCTTCCGCATTCTCAAAATCAATCGGGTTTACTTTATGCGGCATGGCAGATGAACCTATTTCCCCTTTCTTTGTTTTTTGCTTGAAATATTCGGCGCTCACATAAGTCCATATATCCCTGCAAAAATCTATAAAGATGGTATTGATGCGTTTGATGGCGTCAAAATGTGCAGCCAGGGTATCGTAATGTTCTATTTGAGTAGTGTATTGCTGGCGTTGCAACCCCAGTTTTGTTTCAGTAAACTCATTGGCGAATTTTACCCAGTCATATTTCGGGTAGGCCACATGGTGGGCATTGAAATTTCCGGTGGCTCCGCCAAACTTTGCCATAAAAGGAATGTAGCTGAACAACTGTATCTGGTTTTCCAATCTTTCTACATATACCATCATCTCCTTTCCCAATCGGGTAGGCGATGCAGCCTGTCCGTGTGTACGGGCAAGCATCGGAATATTTTTCCAGGCTTTGGCTAACTGTAACAATTGATGCTGCAGGTTTATGATGGAAGGCAGGTATTCATGCTCTACCGCGTGTTTCCAGCTTAATGGAATAGCCGTGTTATTGATGTCTTGTGAGGTTAACCCGAAATGTATCCATTCTTTTAAATGCCCCGCATTACATTTATCAAGCTCAGCCTTTAAAAAATATTCCACTGCTTTTACATCATGGTTGGTAATTTTTTCCGTCTCTTTTATTACGCCGGCATCTTCTATTGAAAAATTAGCGGCGGCATTTTGCAAATGAGTTTTTACAAGGGCGGGAATTTTAAAAAATTTCTTTTCCCCCAGCAGTAAAAAATATTCCACCTCTACCAAAACCCTGTACTTTATAAGGGCGTATTCACTGAAGTATTCACCTAAATGTTGTAATTGTTGGCGATAACGTCCGTCAATAGGAGAGATGGCAGTAAGTTGATTTAATTCCATGATGAAGCTGTAAATTTGCCCGAAATTAATTCAATCAAGTTGGACAGAAAAATAAGAGTAGGAGCTGTAAGTTATTTGAATACGAAACCTCTGATATATGGATTTGAAAAGGGGATGATGAAGGAAACGGTTGACCTATTTATAGATTACCCGGCAAATATCGCCAACGCATTGCTTAAAGACGAAATAGATATTGGATTAGTTCCGGTGGCCATATTACCCCAATTAAAAGAATATCATATCATATCCGATTATTGTATAGCCGCTGATGGGGAAGTGGCAAGTGTTTGTTTATTCAGTGAAGTGCCATTGGAACAAATAGAAACCATATTGCTGGATTATCAAAGTATGACATCCGTTTTACTGGTTCAGGTACTGATGAAGCAATTCTGGAAAATAGATCCTGAAATAAAAAACACCGTTAAGGATTTTGGCAGCGAAATTAAAGGTACCACTGCCGGGGTAATCATTGGCAACAGGGCGCTGGAACAACGTAGCGTTTCAAAATATGTTTATGATCTTGGCCTTGCATGGAAACAGTTTACCGGCCTGCCTTTCGTATTCGCCGCATGGGTAAGCAACAAACCATTGCCCGATGAGTTTATTACCGGGTTTAATTTCACTACCGGCATTGGCTTGGGAAAAATAAATAACATTGTCGCTGCTTTGCAATATGACGTGTATGACCTGCACGAATATTATGAAAAAAACCTGGTATATGAATTTACGGACAGGCTTAGAAAAGGAATGGATGAATTTTTAAAAATGATTCAATGATCGCGGTAACCAAAACATATTTGCCACCATTTGAAGAATATACGGCACAGTTGAAAAGGGCATGGGATAAAGCATGGATCACCAATAACGGTGCGCTGGTTACTGAACTGGAAGCGAAACTTAAAGAATATCTTGGTGTAAAACATTTGCTCTTTTGCACCAATGGAACAATCGTGCTGCAAATGGCGCTTAAAGTATTGGGCATTTCAAAAGAAGTAATTACTACGCCTTTTTCTTATGTGGCTACTACCAATGTTATTTTATGGGAGCAATGTAAACCTGTATTTGTAGATATTGATAAAAATGATTTTTGCATTGATGCCTCCAGGATTGAAGCTGCCATAACGGAAAATACCCAGGCCATCCTTGCTACACATGTGTATGGTTATCCCTGCGATATTGATGCTATTGAAAAAATAGCGGTTCGTCATAACCTTAAAGTGATCTATGATGGCGCTCATGGCTTTGGCGCTTCATATAAAAATAAACAACTACTCAGCTACGGTGATATAAGCACCTGTAGTTTTCATGCTACCAAGTTATTTCATACCGTAGAAGGGGGCTGTATCATTACCAATGATGATGCTATAGCGGAACAGTTAACCCTGTTCAGGAGCTTTGGCCATGTTGGTGATAATTATTATTCACAAGGCATTAATGGAAAGAACTCGGAGTTTCATGCGGCCATGGGTTTGTGTAATTTACCACGCCTGCCCCAAATTATAAAAAGCCGGAAGCAGGTGAGTGAATGGTATGGCGGTTTATTACGAAACAGTACCATCTTCCGTCCGGCGCCTTTGGATGAAACCATTTATAATTACGCGTATTATCCGGTAGTGTTTAAGAGTGAAGAACAACTGTTGCTGGTAAAAAAAGCATTGGAAGCGAAAGATATCTTTACCAGGCGTTATTTTTATCCTTCTTTAAACAAGCTGCCCTTTATTGAAAATGCCGCGGCATGTTTGGTAGCCGAAGATATTGCAAGCCGGGTACTCTGCCTGCCTTTATATGACAGCCTTTCATTTGCCGAAGTGGAAGGAATAAGTAAAATAATCCTGTCAGTAATTAATTAGCTGTAGCGCCTTCTGTAAAATGCGCAGGGAATAAAAAATTAGTTGAATATTTTGTTGCCCGTGCTGAGGCGTTTCATGGTGTCATCGTTGTGTCGCACTTCTATACAACCATATTTATTTTGTTGTCCGGGCAGAAGTATTTCATGGCATTCCCGAAAAAATCGGGATTTCGCAATACAGTTTTTTGTCCAAACTATATTTCATTTCTCAACATCGTTGCGTCGCCCTCTTGTACTGAATACCATTGTGGAACTTTAATTGCGTTATATGTTCGACGCATCAAATTTCTTCGTCCCGTAGGGACATAATATCGGTAGCCGGAAAAAAATACATTCATAGTCCCGTAGGGACCTGATAACATTCCAAGGTTTTTTAAATTTTCCACTGTCTCCATCAGGCGCAGGGCTCCGGCCCTGTGCCTTCATTGTTACTTACCTACGCTATGATTAAAAACCATCCAAAATTAAAATATCCAACAAACCTTTTTTGTCAGTAAACCAATCAATTGCACTACTATACAACCAATGGCAGGCTTCCTCTACAAAGCCGGCTGCTACAGGGTTCCAATGCAGATAATTTAAACGTTGGTTATACATTTCCGTACTTTCCAATAAAACAGGGTGGTTTTCATTTTCACAAAACTTATACCTGAAATTACTACTGCTTTTTTTACCGGCTGTTTCGAAAGTATGCCCGTATTTATTATGCGATTACTTACTGTAAAAATTTGTTGAGGTTTAATTCAAACTAAAGTAGCGGCTGATAAGAACTATAGTGATGCCCTTGTGCGAATAAGTGGAAATATAATTTAATTTGCGGCAGTAGTAACAAAGAAGGCACAGGACGGAGTCCTGCGCCTGATGATTAAAAAAGCCGTAAATAGAGAAAGCTTTACATCAGATTATTTATAGAATATTTAATTTTATCAAGAATTCATTTAATGAAGCTCCGGTCGTTGGTCATACTTCGACAGGCTCAGTATTTACAACGACGGCTCACGGGGTAAGTTATATTTATTAGAATTCGATAGCTATCGGATGAATAGTGAAAGATTAAAAAGGGGATGATTTTTTGCTGCTGTTGCCGTTGTGGGTATCCCTAAGAGCAGGCTCATAACAACGCATAAATCCAATAATTTTCTTAAATTTGATAAACACTATGGATATGTCAACAATAGAATTGCGAAAGCTCTTAATCGAAAAGATTAAATTAACCGATGACGACAAATTATTAGAGGAAGCATCCAGGCTTCTTGAAGTAGAGATTGAAGAATCTGATATTTATATACTAAATGGTAAACAGAAGGAAGCTATAGAGCAGGGTAGGAAACAAATTAGTAAAGGAGAATATTTAACTGACGAAGAATCTAACAAGGAAATTGACGAATGGCTAAGCAAATAATTTGGTCTTTAAGAGCACAAAAAGATAAAAGGGAAATTTTTGAATATTGGTCACGGCGCAATAAATCAAACCGCTATAGCAAAAAATTAAATCGACTTTTTAAAGATTCTATTATACTACTCCGTGAACACCCGTACATTGGAAAATCTACGGATGACGATTCGGTAAGAATTAAAATTGTTAAAGAATATCTATTGATTTATGAGGTTACGGAAACTTCAATCAATATTTTGTCAATTTGGGATGGGCGCCAAGATCCTTCCAAACTTGAAGATATTCTAAAATAAACCGGCCATCCCCGTTTAGCGAATGCAAGTCCTCAAAATAAAAAACTATTGCCGCTGTTAGTATTACACATTCACAAAATAAAAAACTCAACCTATCAGGGCAGGCCGCTGTTGTGTCTCTGAACAACAGCCGAAGCCAACGCAATCTGGCCTCTAACAGCTTTTGCCCTTGTGGGTATCACATTACCAAAATAAAAAACTCAACCTATGAGGGCAGGCCGCTGTTGTGTCCCCCAACTGGTGCAGGTGTCCTCTCCTGTGCCCTCTTGTTACTAATCTTCAATCAGGCGATTTTTCGATATGGAAAATTAGTAACTCCGCTGACACTGGAAACCTGCCCCGCAAAAGCTTCGCCTCATTCCAGCGCCTATTATCATTTCGTTCGGCTAGTGTACTCCTGCTCCTACTGATTAAGTAAGAAGGCAGCGGTTAATAATCATTATGAAAGTTTCCGTTCCTTTGAGGCTTCTATTCCGATTAGCGGCTACTGTCTCATCAGGGTTTTTCAAAAACAAACTGGAGAAGGCGGCTACCTTGTAATGAGTGATCGTTCTTCGATAAATGTATCACGCAGTAAAAAAGAAGTGTTGTTAAAAAGATTGTTACTGAAATAAACCCCGGTGATTGAACTTTACAAATCTTCATTCACATATTGCATTAAGCAATCCAGCCTCCTAATCCTTCATTCGCTCATTCTGGTTATAATTAGCAATTTTTACAGCTTAGCTTTATGTTACCTGAATGCCGATGGTTTTTTGTAATTTATCAAATCTTAATTCAAATCTTAAAACGGCTTTTTGGGATCTTATATGAAAAAAATAATTTTTGTTACCTTTTATATACTCGTATGTCATTTCACGGCAAAGTCTCAAATTTCTGAATTTCAAAAAATAGCAAGCCACAGAATTGACAGCATGAAAAGGGCTTTGCCTTTTTTGAAAGACACAGCCCGGGTGAATTGCTTAAATGAAATAAGCAGTAAATATGGAGTCTTTCTGGGTGCAACGGGAATGGGGCAGGTAACTGATTCAATGTATCATTTTGCCTTCCTGGCAAATGAAGAGGCAAATAAGATCGGGTATAAATATGGCGTAGCTGCTTCCTTATTGAACATGGCAAGAAGCAAGCAGTTAAGTAAACAAATTGCAGCCAGTGGTAATGATGTACACCAGGCTTTACTCCTCGCAGAAGAAATAAAAAATGATCAATTGCTTGGCAGAGCTTATTATTTGCTGGCAAACGTGGAGAACCAGGCTGAGAATTATAACAAGGCAATTTATTATTTTCAAAAAACAGGTGATGTGCTACAAGAGACTGAGGTGACTACCTGGCTATGTATGTCGTACTCCAACAAAGGCGAATACGAAGAAG
>JANOTW010000176.1:0-10984 GCA_031416575.1 Ferruginibacter sp. | reverse complement strand
GGTTGGGCATTGCTCGTCACCGCACCCTCAACGTTTATACGCCGAGCATATTATGCGGGCGCCTTCAAAACAAATGGCTACAGCTATGAGTATCTGATAACGCGATTCGGCGATGTATTAAACGTGTTTTATGCCACTACACAGCCATTGTTAATCGCTTATGCATTCGCAATCATGTACCTTGCCAGAAAAAAAGAACTGCAAAGACAGAATCATTCTTTGGAAAATTGCCAGACATAGAAGATGGGCTTATTTTTCAAAAAAAACTTCGAAAAAGTTAAAAATGGTTCTTACAGGCTAAAACAAAAATTAAAGCCTCAAGAGAAATGGATAAATTTAATGCCTGTAAGTAACAACTGACAGGCATTTTATTAAATAAAATAATTATGATACCGGATTATCAATCATTAATGTTGCCGCTGTTGAAGTTTATTAGTGACGGGGAAATTCATAGTACACAAGATGCTGTTACTTTTCTGTCTAATGAATTGAAGCTAACAGAAGATGAATTAAATGAATGGCTGCCAAGTAAAAAACAGAAGACCTTTCACAATAGGGTTTACTGGGCTAAAGCTCACTTAAAAATGTCGGGGGCAATTGAAAACATTAGTAAAGGACTTTTTAAAATAACTGACAAAGGGAATTCCATTCTTTCGACTAATCCTGATTCAGTTAATGTAAAGTATTTAATGTCTCTTTTTCCTGACTATGAAGAAAAAATTAAAAGTTTTCGTGATACAAAGAAAAGTGATACAATACTAACACTAACTGAAAATAATGAAGGTGCTGATATGGAGCAAACTCCTGAAGAATTAATTGAGTCCGGTTATCAAAAAATACGCAAATCATTAGAGCAAGAACTTTTATCAAAATTGAAAACTGTACATCCGTATTTTTTTGAAAAAATAGTAGTAGAACTATTAGTCAAAATGGGCTATGGTGGTTCTATTCAGGATGCAGGAAAAGCAATTGGTAAAAGTGGTGATGAAGGAATTGATGGGATTATTAAAGAAGATAAGTTGGGACTGGATGTAATTTATATTCAGGCGAAAAGATGGGAAGGCGTAATTGGAAGGCCTGAAATACAAAGGTTTATAGGTGCTTTAGCTGGACAAAGAGCAAAGAAAGGAGTATTTATAACCACGTCTTTTTATACGAAAGAAGCGATGCTTTATGCAACACAAATGGATACTAAAATTGTATTAATCGATGGGGAAAAACTTTCGCAATATATGATTGATTATAACCTGGGAGTGTCTGTGCAAAATCTATATGAGATCAAGAAAATTGATTCCGATTATTTTGAAGAAGAATAAATTTTAAAATTCAATTTTTAGTTGTGAATAAAAATATTCCTTTAGCAGAGCGGCTTCGACCCACCTCCTTAAATGAACTGGCCGGCCAGCAACACCTTACAGGAAAGGGAAGTATTTTGCGTACCGCTATTGAAAATGGCAAAGTACCCAGCATGATCCTTTGGGGACCACCGGGTGTGGGCAAAACAACCATCGCCAATATCATCGCCCAAACTTTACATGTTCCATTTTATACATTAAGCGCTATCAGCAGCGGGGTTAAAGAAGTACGTGAAGTAATAGAAGCTGCCAAATCACAGCAGAATGTAATCCTGTTCATTGACGAGATCCATCGCTTCAATAAAGGCCAGCAGGATGCATTTTTAGGTGCAGTGGAAAAAGGTGTCATTACACTTATAGGGGCCACTACGGAAAACCCATCCTTTGAAGTAAACAGCGCCTTACTCAGCCGTTGCCAGGTATATGTATTGAAACCATTGGACGAAAATGAGCTGGTTGCTTTGTTACATCATGCCATTGAAACGGATGAAATTTTACGCACAAAACAAATAGAATTAAAGGAAACCGCCGCATTAATCAAGATCTCGGGTGGTGATGCCAGGAAGCTTTTCAATCTGCTGGAACTCCTGACCGAAGCCCTTGGCGATAACGTGGTGATAACGGATGATAAAGTAATGGAAATAGCACAACAGCGCATAGCCATCTATGATAAAAGCGGTGAGCAGCATTATGATATCATTTCAGCTTTCATAAAATCTATCCGCGGCAGCGACCCTAACGCAGCCGTATATTGGCTGGCAAGAATGATAGAAGGTGGTGAAGATGTAAAATTTATCGCCCGCCGATTATTAATTCTGGCCAGTGAAGATATCGGCAATGCCAATCCAAATGCCCTGCTGCTGGCCAATGCCACATTTGATGCGGTGAATAAAATAGGTTATCCCGAATCAAGGATCATTTTATCGCAGTGTGTAACTTACCTTGCCAGTTCCGCGAAAAGCAATGCCTCCTATATGGCAATCAATGAAGCCATGGCGGCGGTGCAGCAACATGGCGACTTACCCGTTCCATTACATATACGCAACGCCCCTACCAAATTAATGAAGAATTTAAATTATGGTAAGGACTATGCATATTCCCATAATTATGAAAATAATTTTACAGCTCAGGAGTACCTTCCCAACAAATTAAGCGGAACCGCTTTTTATAAACCAGGTTTAAATGCGAGGGAACAGGAGCTTCAAAAATTTCTAAAAACTTTGTGGAAAGAAAAGTATGGCTATTAAAAAACGGAATCCCTACCTTACTTTGAAATTTTGACTTACAGGCAAAAAAATAGCGTACAATTCAAATTTTCGCTGGCTGGTTGAACACCATGCAGGGGCAGCAAGCCGTGGCCGGCGGGACACTGGTCACAGCCTTAATAGGCGAATCGAAAATTTGAATTGCACTTAAAAAGAAGGGTGCATCCCAAATTGTAGCTGGCTGGTGGAATACCAGCCAAGGGAAGCCCGCCGTGGCCGGTGTCCCACCGACCACGTTCCTGATAACTGTAGCGACAATTATATAAAGCAAGCCTCTTTTCTTACTTTTGCAGTAATGAAAAAAATTATCTTTCTTGTTTCCTGCCTCCTCCTGATTTTTTCGTTTACTTCATTTACTCAAACGGGGAACCCTATTTATTTTAAAGGGGCCGTCAGGGAAAATAGAAACACCCAATATAGAAGAATCGTACAAAACACCATTACTAAAAACTTATCGCTCTCCTTAACTGACGATACTGAAGAAAACTGGATAGATGCATTTTGGGGAATGGAATTACTACATTACAAATCGCCCTGGGCAGATGGAAGGATTAACCTCGCCTTTGATTCAATTGAAAAAAGGGCTTCGGGCTTTCAGAGGGCATTGTTAGAGCTGGCATATACCAACTACCCCGATCGCTATTTAAAGCAGGTAACATCGTTACTCAACAGCAGTACCGATGCCAAGGTATTCGCAATGTGTGCAGAGTATCTCCTGCTGAAAAATAATACCCCGTTTGCAGGTATCAACCTTACAAATAAGAAACAGCAGTTGGTAAAAAGCGAAAAAGATGAAGCGGTCATCAGTCAATTATTTTATAGGATACAAAACCTATCCCTTAAAAAAAATAGCGTGCCTATTACCAATATCATTAGCCCGGGCTTTTTAAAAAACCACATTATCCTTTACAGCTTTCAGCGAAAGAACCGCAGCTACCCGGGGCTTGCAGTGATCAGGGATTCATCAGGTAATTTTGTAACAGATGAAACAGGCGGTATTTTTTCCGTACCTCAAATAGCAAGAAGCATCAGTAACCTGCCGGGATACCTAACCAATGGAAATACGCCGCAGGGAATTTTCAGGATGTATGGATTTGATACCAGTAAAACTACTTTTATTGGCCCCACTACCAATATACAATTAACCATGCCTTTTGAAACCAGCCTTCAACATTTTTTTATTGATTCCACCATTACCGATTCCTTATGGACGGAAGATTGGTATAAAAAACTTTTGCCTTCCAGCCTTAAAAAATATTGGCCGCTATACGAATCTTTTTACGCAGGCAAAGCGGGCAGAACTGAAATTATCGCACATGGCACTACAGTAGATCCCGGATATTATTCCGGTGAAATATATTACCCGCAAACCCCTACGATGGGCTGTTTGTGTACAAAAGAAATATGGAGCGATATAGACGGAAAACGATTGGAAAGTGATCAGCATAAATTAGTAACCGCATTACAAATGGCTGGTGGCGCCAATGGATATTGCGTGGTAATAGAAATAGATGATGCCCAAAAGCCAGTTACCATTCATGAAATTTCATCTTTGCTAAAACCGGTAACCACCCAATGAAAAAAGATATCAGCAGCAGAGGTGACATTGAAAAACTAATCATTCATTTTTATGAAAAAGTAAAACCGGACCCGGTAATTGGTTTTATTTTTACCGAAGTGGCCCATCTGAATTGGGAACATCATATTCCGGTAATCGTCGATTTTTGGGAAACCATTTTATTGGATAACCCCGTTTATACAAAAAATGCCATGGAAATACATTACGGCCTGAATAAAAAGATCTCTTTACAAAAAATACATTTTGAAGCCTGGCTATCCTTATTCACCGCTGCTGTAGATGAATTATATGAAGGTAAAATAGCAACCCTGGCCAAAACCCGTGCAAAATCAATAGCAGCGGTTATGGAATTTAAAATGTTGGGTACCAATAACAAAAAATCCCTTATCTGATGGGCCTGGCCTGGAAATACAATGCTTTTGATGAATTATCAACTTCAGAATTATACGCTATCCTCCAATTGCGCAACGCTGTGTTTGTAGTAGAGCAAGAATGTGTTTACCAGGATGCGGATAATAAAGACGAGGATAGCATTCACATGACAGGATGGGACGATAAAACCATTGCTGCCTATTGCCGTATTTTACCACCCGGCATTTCCTTTAAGGAAGCCAGCATCGGGCGGGTAGTGGTTTCACCTGGTTACAGAAATTTCGGCTATGGCCGGGAACTAATGAAACTCGCTGTTGTATTTGCTTTGGAGCGGTTTAACTGTAAAAAAATCATCATAGGGGCCCAGCTTTACCTGAAAGCATTTTACGAAGCGATTGGTTTTGTTGCAATAAGTGAAACTTACCTGGAAGATAATATCCCTCATATTGAAATGCAATTCACCGCATAATTTTTCTTTTTTCATGCAATATTTAACCTTACGGATCGTTTGTGTAACAGAGATTAGTTTTTTTTATTGACCACCGATCTAATTAATAAATTGCTTATCTCATCCCAATAGTCCTAAACCTGGTGATACATGAAAAAACTTTTACACTGCTTAACCCGCATGGGGTTCCTCACCCTATTGTTTTCGCTTTTTCTCCTTACATCAGCCAACGCACAGCATATTATTTTAGGTAACAACAAAGTAAAAATTGAAGCAGGGGTAAATTTCGGGCCTACTTTTTTTTTAGGCGATCTTGGCGGCCGCCGCGGTATAGGAACCACTTTTGTTAAAGATTTAAACCTTCAACTAACCAAAATAATGAAGGGCGCTTTTATTTCAATCCATCCAAACGAATGGTTCGGTTTTAGAGTGGCTGCGCAATATACGTACGTAGAGGGCAATGATCAACTGATCAAAAACATGGGGGGCTGGGAATTGTACCGCAAACAGCGGAACCTCGATTT
The DNA here is from genome assembly GCA_031416575.1 of Ferruginibacter sp. Lineage (GTDB taxonomy): Bacteria > Bacteroidota > Bacteroidia > Chitinophagales > Chitinophagaceae > Ferruginibacter. Next base: position 5,441 of record JANOTW010000176.1, on the reverse strand, counting down.
TAAGAGCAATATATTTGAAGCGTATGCCGCCACTGAGATCTATCCATTAATGTTGCTTAATATTTTTAATGAAGGTTACAAGCCAAGATACCGCCCCTATGGTTTCATAGGTGTAGGGATGTTTAAATTCAATCCAAAAGGCAGTATCACTGATCAGAATGGCAATGTAACCTGGCACGAACTGCATCCTTTACATACCGAAGGACAGGGATTTGCGGAATATCCATCCAGGAAACCATATTCTTTAACACAGATAAATATGCCCATTGGGGGAGGAATAAAATACATGGCTTCGGATAGATTGAGTGTAGCCTTTGAATTATTGTACAGGAAAACTTTTACGGATTATATTGATGATTTAAGCACGGACTATATTTCTCCCGATTTATTTGATAAGTACCTGAATCCGGTGGATGCGGTTATCGCGAGGCAAATACATGATAAAGCATTTACCAGTTATGTACCCGGCTCGTCACGTTTTGTGGCCGATGTTCAACGCGGTAATGTAAAACAAAATGACGCCTATTTTTCTTTCGTATTAAAATTCGGTATCGTGTTAGGTGATAGTAATAAAAGTTCATTTGAAAGGAATGTAGCAAAGACAACAAGGTGCCCTGCAAGATTTTAATCATATATCAATTACAAAAATGAAAAACAATTTACAAGCCAGCCCATTATTATTTAAAATGATGGTATTGTTTACCTGCTTTATGCTGGTAATCATTTACAACAAATCAAAGGCCGCCGAAGTACCAACGGTTTCGCATACCAGCACCCGGGTAGCTGTAAATTTTAAACACGATACAGAAAAGAATGAATTGACCATTAGGGTAAAATCGGGTACGAATGCCATTATGCAATTATTTATTTTTTCACCTGATGGTATCCTTATAAAAGAAGTGGCTGTGAGTACACATAAAATAACAATCGTAAAAGATTTAAAGAAAGGGCTTTACTTATATGAATGTTTTAATAACGACGAAAGAATGAAAAGCGGCGATTTATTAATAAAATAATCAGACAGTTTTTTTATGAATAAAATATAGTGGCAAAGCTATATAACAGAAGTCGCAACGGAAAACGTCGTGCATTTCAGTACGATGGTTACCCCTGAAACCACAATCTTACAACTTCAATATTGGCCTTTGCTACTTTTGAAAAAAGGCCCGTACCTAACTGTATGGGCCTTTCTTTTTTGTAATTGAATATTTTATACTTTGCAATTATACTTCACAAGGGATAAAAAGTGAAGAAAATTTTTTGTCCTGGCATTGAAGCTATGGGGATCATCGTTGCATCGCCCTCTTGTACTGAATACCAATGGGGAGCTTTAATTGCATTTTGTTGACCCATTCATAAATTCTGAACTCCCTACCTGACTTCAAATCAAAATCATCGCTTTATATTATTTTCCGGAAAAACCCGCTGGTTAGCGGGTTAAATGTGGATAGCCCCGTCCGCTAACCAGCGCACGGGAAAATGAACGACAAAATCAGGGACAATACGCTGGTTAGCGGATTATGTCATGCAACTTTAATTAGGTCATAATGAGTAATTCTTTAGGCTTAGTTAATGAGCCGCCCAGTATAACGCAATTAAAGTTGCCCATTGGTATTCAGTACAAGAGGGCGATGCAACGATGATCCTCATTGAATCACTGCCCGGACAAAAATTTTTCCTCACGTTTTTATCCCTTTTGCAGTATAATAAAAATACAAATCACTTTTTTACGTCTTTGCTTTATACACATCCCTCATTCCTCATTTCTCATTCCTGATTCATCACTCATCTTCCGGATCAAAATTTTCCAGGAAACCTTTCGCATCAAATGGTTCATCATCATCCGGAAATGTAGCCGGATCATTAAACAGGTGCCATTCATCGGGCAGGTCATTTTCCTTATCAAATGAAGATACCCATTGAATGAATATTATTTTAAATTTTTCAATTTCATCCTTCAGTACATCCAGGTATTTTTCTTCTACATCATGAATGGCATTGCATGCCCACAATTGAGCCTTCAACTGGCAAATGTTTACTTTAATGATAACCGCACTTTCCATTACGATACAGTAAACTTCATCCACCGCCAACGCCCCCCTTATTTTAGCTGGTACCAACATGGCATTTTCCCGCATCAACCGCCTGGTCATATCCGCATCTTCATCTTCAGGCAACACGTCACAAATAATTTCGGTGAGATTCAAGATGTCAATGGCTTTTTTAAATAATTGATTGCCATATTTTTTGACCGGTTTCCAGTTTTCATTTTTGCTATCCTCATCCTCCTTAAAGTTTTCGGCCCGGAAAAAGTTGCCTAAATTGTCATCGCTCATACCATGAAATTTTTATTTTAATTCCGCACATAAATATTGCCCTGTAAAGCTTTCTTTAACTTTTACCAGTTCTTCCGGCACTCCTTCAAATAATACCAATCCGCCCCCATCACCGCCTTCCGGACCGATGTCAATAATATGGTCCGCCACTTTTATCACATCCATATTGTGCTCTATCACCAGCACCGTGTTGCCCCTGTCCACCAATTTGGTTAATACCTCCAGCAAATGTTGAATATCCTGAAAATGAAGGCCGGTAGTTGGCTCATCCAGGATATAAAAAGTTTTGCCGGTATCCTTTTTACCAAGCTCGGTAGATAATTTTACGCGTTGGGCCTCTCCCCCACTCAATGTTACCGCACTTTGCCCCAGCGTAATATATCCAAGTCCCACCTCTTTCAATACTTTTATTTTACGGTAAATGAATGGCACCGCCTGAAAAAATTCCACCGCTTCTTCTACCGTCATATCCAGCACATCACTGATGGATTTGCCTTTGTACCGTATCTCCAAAGTTTCCCGGTTATATCTTTTGCCATTGCACTTTTCACAATGCACGTAAACATCGGGCAAAAAATTCATTTCAATTACCCGCATGCCCCCTCCTTCGCAAACATTACACCTGCCACTTTTTACATTGAACGAAAAACGGCCGGCATTGTAGCCGCGAATTTTCGCTTCCGGTACCGCGGCAAACAATGTCCTTATATCGGTAAAGAACCCGCAGTAAGTGGCCGGGTTACTTCTTGGCGTTCTTCCAATGGGCGACTGGTCTATCTCTATCACTTTATCAATATGTTCCAAACCCCTGATTGACTTATATTCCAGGGGGCTCATCTTTGAATCGTAACAATGTTTGCTCAGCAAAGGGTAAAGTGTTTCATTGATCAGCGTTGATTTACCACTGCCACTTACACCGGTAACCAGTATCAGTTTACCCAGCGGGAATTTAACACCCAGGTTCTTTAAATTATTTCCTTTGGCGCCTTTTAATTCCAAAAAACCGCCATTCCCTTTTCTTCTTTCGTTGGGTACTTCAATAGATTTTTCACCGCTTAAATATAGCGCCGTTTCCGATCCGGAAGCCAGCACCTGCCGCGGCGTGCCCATCGCCACGATTTCACCGCCATGCTTACCAGCTTTGGGGCCAATGTCCACCAGAAAATCGGCTGCAAGCATTATATCCTTATCATGCTCTACCACCAAAATACTGTTGCCGATATTTCGCAAGTTTTGCAGGGCGCCTATCAATCGCTGGTTATCCCTTTGATGCAAACCAATACTGGGCTCATCCAAAATATAAGTGATACCCTGTAGTTGCGATCCAATTTGAGTAGCCAGCCTGATGCGCTGCGATTCGCCGCCACTCAGGCTTTTGGAAGAACGGTTGAGTGTGAGATAGCTTAATCCAACATCCAGCAGAAATTGTAACCGCTCCCGTATTTCCTTCAATACATCTTTGGCGATGGTATTTTGTTTGGCGTTCAACCTTTTTTCAACGCCTTCAAACCATATTGCCAGTTTATCCAGGTTAAGCAAACTTAATTCCGCGATATTTTTATCGTCCACTTTAAACCACAGGCTTTCTTTTTTTAACCGGCTGCCGTTGCAGGTAGCACAGGTTTTCAATTCCATAAACTTTTCTACCCAGTCTCTCATCGCCTCTGTTGTACCGCTTCCGGTGAACCATCGTTTTAGCATGGGGATGATGCCTTCGAAACCCCCTTCCCCTAAAGGGGGGTTATTCGAACTTTCTGCTACAAAGCCCGGTTCATTCAGGTCGAAATCATCAGTATCATTTTCTCCCGTGCCATCCGGGTTGCCGTACAATAAAATATTTAGCGCTGTTGCCGATAATGTGTTGATTGGTTTATCCAGGCTGATCTTATGATTTTTCGCTATTGCTTCTACATTTTTGTACATGTATGCTTCCCGCTCTTCTCCCAGCGGGGCAATACCGCCCGCTTTGATTGATAGTTTTTTATCGGGTAATACAGACTCCATGCTAATGGTAAATACATTTCCCAGGCCTTTACAGGTAGGGCATGCCCCATACGGGCTATTAAATGAGAAGGCATTGGGGGAAGGCTCTTCATAACTGATACCGGTTTCCTCACACATTAATTGCTTGCTGTAAACAACCTCCCCCTGCCCCTCCAAAGGAGGGGTTTTAGGCTCTGCCGGGTTTTGGGAGCCTTTCCTTTTTTCGGGATCTTGCTTCTCCCCCCCTTCGGGGGGCAGGGGGGCTACAAACATCAGGTCTTTTCCTATCTGCAAGGCCTTCTGTACACTTTGGCTAATCCTTACTTTCATATCATCCGTAACTGCAAGCCTGTCAACTACCACTTCTATATCATGAATTTTATAACGGTCCACCTGCATTTTCGCTACCAGGTCTTTTACTTCACCATCTATCCGTACTTTCAGGTAACCCTTTTTACGTATGTCTTCAAACAGTTCCCGGTAATGCCCCTTACGGCCACGAACCAGCGGCGCCAGTAAACTGATCTTTTTATTTTCAAATTTTGAAAAGATATTCGTTACAATTTCCTCTTCGCTGAACTTCACCATTTTCCTCCCGGTATTGTAACTATACGCCTCGCCTACCCTCGCATAAAGCAGGCGCAGAAAATCATAAATCTCGGTGATGGTGCCTACGGTACTCCGTGGATTTTTATTGGTGGTCTTTTGCTCAATGGAAATTACGGGTGAAAGCCCGGTGATCTTGTCCACATCGGGCCGCTCCATATCGCCCATAAATTGGCGGGCATAGGCGCTAAAACTTTCCATATAGCGCCGCTGCCCTTCGTTGTAAATAGTATCAAATGCCAGTGACGACTTGCCACTGCCACTTACCCCGGTAAATACTACCAATTTATTTTTGGGAATTTTTATGTCTATATTTTTCAGGTTGTGTTCCCTGGCCCCAAATACCTCAATAAAATCTGTATGAATGACTGTTTCTTCAGGGGATTTCTTTTCTTTTACCATGTATGCTTTCTTAATGTAAAGGTACAAAACAAAATGGGCGGGATTTAGTTGAGGATATCTTTGTTTGTTAATTGCGGCCGTGGAACGGAATGTTATTTTATATTATACTATGCA
>JANOTW010000175.1:0-8834 GCA_031416575.1 Ferruginibacter sp. | reverse complement strand
TAAGGACTTGTCAATAAATAAATCATACAATATTTTGTTTAATTGTATAGTTCCATTCCCCGTGAAACTCATTTTTAGTTAGATTAATTTTATCCATTTCCTCATCTGTTATTTTAAGCTTTGTAGGGTAATGATTTTTATCTAATCTTGCTTCCACCTTTAAACCATTTTTGGTTGTTGTAGCTGCAATTAAACTAAGTGTTACTTGCAAACTTATCAGTGGTTTTGCTCTCCAATTTATGCTGATGTATGAAAATAGCCTATGCTCAATTTTATTCCATTTACTCGTCCCTGGTGGATAGTGGCTAACCGTTATTTCCAATCCGGTTTCGTTTGCAAATGTTTGCAATTCCGATTTCCATAATCTGCTTCTTGAACTGTTGCTACCACCGCCATCTGCGGTGATGTATAATTTATCAGATGCCTTAAATTTTTCTTTCCCTATTTCATTCCACCATGCCCTTATAGTTGCCACTGCAAAAGCTGCTGTATCATGGCTGATACCAACGTTGACAAAACCTTCGTTGTGCTCCAATTCATATACACCGTATGGAATGGCTTTACCAAGTTCTTCGTCAACAAAATCATATACATTTACTTTCGTGGGATTTTTCGATGGAAGCCACTCTGAGCCTTTGTCTTTAAAATTTCCAATCAATTCTTTTTTCTTACAATCAACCGATATAACAGGGTTCTGGTTAGCTAAATAATCTTTAGCGGTGTCGTTAATATGTAAAAATTGAGCATCCCTATCAAGGTGTTTGCCGCCTTCATCTGTTTTTTTATTTTGTTGTATGCTATATCCCAAAGCCTTTAAGGTTTTACCTGTGGTTTCATGGCTTATCTGATACCCCTTATCTTTTAAAGCAGCACATATTTTTCTAAAACTCTTCGAAGTCCATCGCAACGGATTCATAGGATTGCCCATAGTGTGAGGAGCCACTATTTCTTCTATTGCCGCTTCTATTTTTTTGTCTTTGACAATTACTTTTTTTCTGCCACCGCCAGTTTTGCGTATTCTTGATAGTTGCGGAATTGCAGGGATTGTAAAGGCTTCTTCTAATTCGGATATACCAATATCAATTGTGCTTCTGGAAACCCCGGATGCTTTAGATACAAATGATTTGCCACCCCGACCAATTGCCAAGGCATCAGAAGCTAAAACAAGTCTAATACTACGCTCGTCTAATAAGGGTAACAGTTTGCTGTATTGAGGGCTAAATGTTGATAATATTTCCATGACAAACATTTTTACAAATGTATTACTTATTTATTGACAAATACTAAGCATCGTTGTATCATCTTTATCCCGAGTAAGGCTTGTGTGCTGCATCGGGAATTGCCGACTTTCGGCATCCCGATGTTACACTTGAACCGGGACTTGTACTACATACCATTGGGCGTCTTTAATCAAAGTAGTATGTCTTAACTAATTGACATTGATAAAAGAATGGTCAATCTGGAAATATTCACCATTGACCATTCACATTTAACTTAACACTATTAATTGATTACCAGTTTTACTACTTTGATGCCATCGCCAAAGTGGCTACACTCAATTTTACCTCAGCGGCTTGAAATATTGACTGTCCGCATGCTTCCAAAGTAGCGCCGGTGGTAATCACATCATCTATCAGTAATACATTTTTTCCCTGAAGCATTTCTTTATCATTTACCATGAAACTTCCGGCTACATTTTCCCAGCGTTCCCTGCGGTGTTTCTTTGTTTGTGTTTCTGTATATCGTTGCCTGATAACATTGGCCGATAAAACAGGTACATTCATTATACCGGACATGCCACTGCATATAACCGCTGCCTGGTTATAGCCCCTTTTTCTTTCTTTATCCGGGTATAAAGGAAGCGGTATTAAATAATCCATGTTTTTAAAACGATTGCTGTTCATTAAACTTCTACCCATCTGCTCTCCAAGATAAATACCAATCCCCTCGTTGCCTTTGTATTTTAGTTGATGAATGAGCTGTTGGATCAAGGATTCTTTGGCAAAATAAAATTCACTATGCGCCGCAACCAAAGGAATTCTTCCCCAAAATATTTTTTCAATTGGATTATTGGCATGTTGGGCAAAGCTGGTGTGAGGTAAATTAGTGACACATCTTAAACAAAGGAAATGATCTTCCTGTAGCCCGTCGCTTCCGCAACCTGTGCATATATGCGGGTAAAAAAGATGAAGGGCGTTGGATAGAATTGTTTTTAGCGAAGGCATGGATAAATATAGTTTTAATGTTTGATTTCTTTCGAATAATGAACCGCCCTAAAGTTATGAATGTCTGGTGCCTGATTTTTTCAATGATAAATTGGTTATATAAACTATGTCATTAAAATAAGCATACCTCCTTGATTTGATTGCCGAACAAAACGTAATGAAGCTGCCATGAAAATATATAAGTACAAGGGAGTGACACAACGATGATGCCATGAAAAACTACTGTTGGTCAACAAAAAAATTGTAAAAATTTGAAATACATACAAAGACTTATTGGAAGTTGGTGTCAGAACAAATACTGGTACAACTCTTCCACCTTCGCTAATGGCACCACTTCTATATTAAATTTCAGTTTTCCCAGCGATTTTGTATTGTACTTGCTTACAATGATTTTTTGGAACCCCAATTTTTCCGCTTCCGCAATGCGTTGTTCAATTCTGTTTACGGCCCTTATTTCACCACTTAAACCTACTTCTCCTGCAAAGCAATAATGTTGGTTAATTGGTACGTCTTCAAAACTACTCAGTAATGCGCAAACTATCGCCAGGTCAATAGATGGATCTTCTACTTTTATGCCACCGGCGATATTTACAAATACATCTTTTACCCCAAAATGAAAACCGCCTCGTTTTTCAAGCACTGCCAATAATAGTTGCAGGCGGCGCAGATCGAAACCGGTCACGGTTCTTTGCGGGGTACCATAAACGCTTTGCGTTACCAGGGCCTGGCCTTCTATTAATAAAGGGCGCATACCTTCTATGGTTGCCGCAATGGCGATACCACTTAGTTGTTCTTCTTTTTGTGTGATTAAAATTTCCGAGGGGTTACTTACCGCCCTCATTCCTTCACTCGTCATTTCATATATCCCTAATTCGGATGTGGAGCCAAACCTGTTTTTCAGTGTTCGTAAAATACGATAAGCGTAATGCCGGTCGCCTTCAAATTGCAGAACGGTATCTACCATATGCTCCAAAATTTTTGGCCCTGCAATGTTGCCATCCTTAGTGATATGGCCAATTAAAAAAACCGGCGTGTGGGTCTCTTTCGCAAAGCGTTGCAGCTCTGCCGCACATTCCCTTATCTGGCTTACGCTGCCGGGGCCGCTCTCTACAAAAGGTGATTGCAAAGTTTGAATGGAATCTACAATCACTAACTGCGGTTTTAGTTTTTTTATTTCCTGAAAAATGGTTTGTGTATTGGTTTCCGTTAATAAATAAAACGAATCGCTTTTAATGCCTACTCTGTCAGCACGCATTTTTATTTGTTGTTCACTTTCTTCACCGCTAATATATAATGTAACAATATCTTTCAGTTGTAATCCGATTTGCAAAAAAAGTGTTGATTTGCCAATACCGGGCTCGCCGGCTACCAATACAATGCTGCCCATTACAATGCCCCCTCCTAATACACGGTTTACTTCCGCATCTTTTGTTATAATCCTTTTTTCTTCCGCACTGCTTACGTCATTAATGGAAATGGTTTTTAATTTTCCAATCCCATTGTATTCCTTCCATTCATTGTTTTCTTTTTTATCATTCCCTTTTACGATTACTTCTTCTACAAACGTATTCCAGCTATTACAGCCTGGACATTTACCTACCCATTTGGTACTTTCATAACCACAACCCTGACAAAAAAATGCTGACTTTGTTTTGCTCATGCTGTAAAAGTAAATTAGAAAATGTGAAAATGTGACGATTAGAAAATGTGTAAATGAGCGATGCGAAAAATTTCAAGATTGGAAATGATAAAAATTAAAACTCATCCCGGTTTTTAAGGACTAATTGATAAATAATTGGCAATAAAGAATCGTTTTCCATTAAATGGAATTTGCCGATTTATGGCTTCAATAAAAACAACATAAAATTTTTGGTGGAAATAAAATACCTGCAAGACAACAAACCAAAGGGTCATAAAAGTAAAAGGGCCAGCATTTCTGCCAACCCTTTGTACTTACTAACCCATTAAATTCTATTGCTAAATTACAAATTGCCCCAACATAAAAAAATAAATTTTTTAGGATGTTAATAAGTTTATGACTAAAAACCTATAAGGGGAAAGGTTATTAAAATGCCATCAAACATATATCTATCAATACGTTACGTAGATATTTTAACTGAAAAATTACCCCATAAACAGGCCGAAAAATAAAAATTACACACAAATTTAATTTGGTTTATAAAATAAACTACTTTATATTTGTGTCTTATTTACAGAAAATGAAACAATTAATAATCACCACTTTACTTCTATCTATATTTTCAGTTAATGCCCAGGTTAAAATATCGGGCCGAATTACAGATAATAAGAATAAACCACTTTCTGGTGTCAGCATAGTGCTAAAAAACACTTATGATGGTGCAACCAGCGATTCTTCGGGCGCTTATTCTTTTATAACTGCGGAGAAGGGACCGCAACAGTTAGAAGCCTCATTTACCGGGTACAACCCAATAATGCAAAATATCATTGTTGGGTTGGAGCCAATCGTTCTGAATATGTCCTTAAAGGAGCAAATTACCGAATTAAAGGCTGTTGTAATTTCTGCGGGTTCATTTGAGGCGAGCGATAAAAATAAAGGCGCCGTGCTAAACTCAATTGATATAGTTACTACCCCAAGTGCAAATGGCGATGTTACCAGTGCATTCAAATCATTGCCTGGTACCCAACAGGTGGGTGAAAGCGAAGGTTTATTTGTAAGGGGAGGTACTGCTACGGAGAGTAAAATCTACATGGATGGGAACCTGGTAAATAATTTCTTCTACAGCAGTACGCCTGGCATTGCTACGAGGGGGCGTTTTAATCCTTTCTTATTTAAAGGAACTGTTTTTAGTACAGGTGGTTATTCCGCATTGTATGGCCAGGCACTTTCTTCCGCACTAATATTAGAGAGTAATGACTTACCTGAAAGGACCCAGGCGGATTTCGGTGTTTCCGTGGTTGGGCTTGGTGGCGGTATTCAGCATTTGGCGAAAGATAAAAAATCCTCCTGGGGGGTATCTTATAATTACACCAATTTGTGGCTGGCATTTAATGTAATCAAACAAAAACAGGATTATTTTCAATTGCCGGTTGCTCATCAAACAGATGCCAACTTTAGAATTAAAACCAAAAATGGCGGCTTCTTGAAATATTATGGTTATTTAAGCGCTAATAAAGTTGGCTTCAGGAACCCGGATATAGATTCATTGGTGTTAAAAGATGCTTTTGCCATACAAAATCTCAACACCTATCAAAATATTAACTGGAAGGACCGGATTGGAAAGGGATGGAGAATTAATACCGGCATCAGCTTTAGTACCAATAAGGATGATATCAACAATGAATTACAGGATGCCAAAGATCATAAAGTAAACATCAGAAGCCCTTTCTTTTACTCCTTTAAAAATTTTTCGCTGTTAAACATAGCCAGGTATGCCCAGGCAAGAGTAGTATTGGAGAAAAAAATAAAGGGCCTTACTGCTATCCGCTTTGGCAGTGATTATTTTTATAGCAACGAAAAAACCACTTATACTTTATTTGACGGAACAAAGTATGATGAAAAAGTGACCGATCATTTATACGCAGGTTTTGCGGAAACCGATATTTATGTTACCAATAGTTTAGCTGCAAAGATTGGTACCCGTTTGGAGCATTCCGCCATCATTAATAAATGGAATATAGCGCCACGGCTTTCATTGGCTTACAAGCTGGCGGATAACAGCCAGGCATCTTTCGCTTATGGTATTTTTTATCAAAATCCCGAAAGAAGATTGCTGCCCGGTACAGCCGGTATTGATTATTCCAAAGCAACCCACTATATTTTTCAATATACAAGGCAAACAAAAGATCATACACTAAGAGCGGAATTGTTTTACAAAAATTATGATGACTTGTATAAAACAGCTCCGGAGATAAATGGCAGGGAATTAGCCGCCAATAACAATGGGTTTGGCAAAGCAAAGGGTATTGAATTTTTTTGGAGGGATAAAAAAACGATCAAAAATGTTGATTACTGGTTCTCTTATTCTTACCTGGATACTAAAAGGGATTTCCTGAATTACCCCACAGAAATCCAGCCTTCATTCGCAGCCAGTCACACTGCGGCTTTCGTATTTAAAAGATTTGTATTGCCCTGGAAAACAGGATTTAATTTCAGTTACAACTTTGCAACAGGCAGGCCCTATTACAACATCGCTTATGATAATGCGCAAGGAAAATATACTATCGCCGACCAGGGGAGAACGATCAATTACAATAATATGAGTTTTAGCATAAACTACCTGCCGAATCTTGGAAAAAAAGATGCCAAGACATTTGCCGTATGGGTATTGGGTATTAATAACGTGCTGGGCCAAAACCAGGTTTATAGCTATAATTACAGCAACAATGGAAGCAGGAAGGAAGCGGTAACACCACCCAGCAAACGTTTTCTGTTTATTGGTTGCTTCCTCAGTTTTGGAATAGACAGAACGCAAGATGCGATTAATAATAATTTGTAGCCTGCCAATGTAAATATGAAAATTCGAAAATGTGAAAAGGAAGGGAAAGGAGTAGCTTTTACGATTTCAAATTATATCGCACAAGGGATAAAAACTTGAGGTAAAATTTTTGTCCAGGCAGTGAAGCTATGTGGATTCCCGAAAAATCGGGATTTCGAAATACAGGATTTTTTGTCCAAGCTATATTTCCTTGCTCAACATCCTTGCATCGCCCTCTTGTACTTAATACCAGTGGGGAACTTTAATTACGTTTTAAGGGCATCTCTAAAAACCTTCCTTATCCTCTCCTTTGGAGAGTAATTAAAGGTGAGGTTAAAACAAAAACACAGGTTTTTAGAGATGCCCTTAAACTAATTCGGGAGCGTATTTTATTTGGTTATCGTGCAAATTAAATATCACTCATTTATCCCTTGCGCAGTATAAAATTAAAAGTAGATGATACCGGCCAAACGAGAAAACAGAAAACAATAAACCAAAAACAAATAAAACCATAAAAAATGAAAAAAATAATGCTGTCTGCAGTCACCTTGTTACTGTCAACTTTAGTATTTGCCCAAAGCGAAAAATTTACAACGGCTATGAAAAAAAATCTTGCTGCATTGGATTCCAGCTTTAAAAGCCCGCCCAACCTGTTAATAGTCGCGAATAATTTTGAACGAATCGCCAGTGCGGAAAAATCACAATGGTTGCCTTATTATTATGCGGCTTTTTGCCAGGTAAATTATGGGTTTATTCAGCAGGATAAATCGAAGACAGACGGATACGCTGACAAAGCAGCCGAACTAATCGCTAAAGCGGATTCTTTATCGCCCAACAATTCCGAGATTTCCTGTATTAAAAGTATGATTGCGAGCTGCCATATGATGGTTGACCCTGCGCAGCGATGGATGGAATATGGAAAAGAAAGCAGTAGTAACCTGGAAGCGGCTATTTCCCAGGATCCAAACAATCCACGCCCTTATTATTTGAAAGGCCAGGGATTAAGATACACACCCGAGCAATTTGGTGGTGGATGTAAAACCGCAAAGCCGGAATTACAATCAGCGCTGGATAAATATGCGGTCTTCAAACCCTCGTCAGAATTAGCGCCTGACTGGGGAAGGCAAAGAACCGAAATGCTTTTGAATGAATGTAAATAATTTGTATAAAACAATGTTTACAGTTTTATTCAAATAAATTGTAAACATTTTAAATTTTTCTTATGCAGCAGCCATTTAATGAACAAAATAGTTTGCAGTTAATTGAATCAATGATCAACAAGGCTAAAAATAATTTCAGCGAGTCCGGTACATTGTACCTGCTTTGGGGTATCGTTGTATTTATTTGCAGTATGGTACAGTTTGTCGCGGTTCATTTTTATAACTACCAAAATGCACATTACATCTGGTTCCTTACATGGTTGGTTGTTATATACCAGGTGATATTTCTTTCACGAAAGGCAAAAAAAGAAAAGGTAAAAACATATACGGCAGACATATTAAATTACGTCTGGTTGTGCTTTATGGCCTGCATGCTTATTTTTATTTTTATTTTACAATATCAAAAAGCTTATTACAGCATTAATCCCGCCATTCTGGTATTATATGGAATGCCCACTTTTTTATCGGGGATAATTTTAAAATTCAAGCCGTTGGTTGTTGGGGGGTTGATATGCTGGTTGCTTGCAATTGGAAGTGTTTTCGTTCCTGCCGTTTTCCAGGCCTTGTTTATATCCGCTGCAGTAGTTGTAGCCTGGATAATACCCGGATACCTGTTAAGGATAAAATTTAAAAAACAAAACTAAATGTCAAACTATCAACAACTTTCAAAAGGGAAAATCCTGGAGGCCATACACCAAATGATTGAACAGGCAAAAACGAATATCCCCGGTACCGGGGATATGTGGCGCATGAATGGCCCTATGATTTTTTTGGCACCGCTTTCCGATAACTTTCTAGTACCTATCGGGTATGGTTCTATTTTAATTGGTTATACCATATCTGGAATATTATTAAGACCGCAATATAAAATATCAACAATATCCTCAAAAAATAATTCAGGCTTTTACAATGGAATTTAAAGAACTTGATCCCTTATTACACTCACAATTACGGTTAGCGGTAATGAGCTTACTTATTAGCGTAAAGGAAGC
>JANOTW010000174.1:0-2609 GCA_031416575.1 Ferruginibacter sp. | reverse complement strand
ATCCCCATTGTTTTGCTATGTGGAATTATTACATCAGCCGCTTCCTGCATCACGGGATATTTGTTATCCATCAGTGATGATTATGATGAAGCGATGGTAAGCTGGCATTTGTGGATGGCGATTAGTGTTTTATTCGTTTCGATTTTATTGTACCTGAAAGAATTGAATGGCCGGTTGCCGGTTAATAAGCATTTGCTTTCGGCGGGCTTATTGGTGCTGATTGCGGTTACGGGCCATTTGGGTGGTTCAATTACACATGGCACGGATTATATTACCAAACCTTTTAAAAATATTTTCATAAAAGATACTACCGCCAACATGGCCATTAAACCGCTTGCGAATGTACAGGAAGCGCTTGTGTATAATGATGTGGTGAAACCCATTTTGCAAACAAAATGCTTTGCTTGCCACAATGCCAACAAAAAAAAGGGCGGACTGAGAATGGATGAAATAAACGAGTTGATGAAAGGAGGAAAAGATGGCAAGGTACTGGAGCCGGGAAATGCGGCGGCGAGTGAAATGATAAAGCGTTTGCTGCTGCCCACCGATAACGATGAACACATGCCACCCAAAGAAAAACCGCAGCCCACGGAAAGCCAGATAGCACTGCTGCACTGGTGGATAACCAATGGCGCTGATTTTACCAGGAAAGTAAAAGAGTTTGATCAGCCTGGAAAAATAAAGCCCATTTTGATTGCATTGCAACAGCCTGCCACCCCGGTTGAAAAAGAATCCGCCGATCTCCCCGCCGCAACCGTTAAAAAGGCAGATGAAAAAATAATGGCACGGTTAAAAGCGCTCGGTATCATCATCCTGCCTGTGGCCCAAAACAGTAATTACCTGATGGCAAATTTTGTAACGGATCCCATTGTAGATAAAAACGATTTGCAATTGCTAAAGCAGTTGAAAGACCAATTGGTTTGGCTAAGGCTTGATAATACAAATACAGGTGATGATTTAGCGCCCGGCCTTGCACAACTAACTACTTTAACAAGGCTGAATGTTTCCAATACATTGCTTACCGATAAAGGCTTGCAGGAGCTTGCAACGCTTAAAAACCTGCAATACCTAAACCTTGCCGGTACAAAAATTACAGCAACAGGATTGATGCAGTTGAAGCCATTGGCCAAACTAAAAAATTTATATCTCTACCGCACCAATATTAAAAACGCCGATTATTTTAATTTGAAAAAAACATTCCCCTCCGCTATTATTGATACAGGGGGATACCAGGTAGGGCTGCTTGTAACTGATACGACGAAAGTGAAAGCCGTTAAAAAATAACTGATGTTAGCTTTCGGCTACTGTGAAGTTAGATCCCGCATTGTGGCAGCGGGTTGCCAACCTTGGACTTGAATATTTTACCAGACAGTTACACTCCATGTCCTTTCAAAAATTTCACCACCGGGTAAATTAATAATCCCTTCCTTATCACTTAAAACCTGTGTAGTAGCAATACTATCAGCTATACCGCACCAGGGTTCTATACAAACAAAATCAGCATCCTTTGCGGCCCAGATGCCGAGGTATGGAAACCCTTTAAAAGAAAAATTAAAACCTGCCGGGTGCTTATCCGATCTCAACTGCACTTCATCCGATTGAAGATTTTTAAACACGATCGCATCCTTGTAAAACAACGGCTTTGATAACTTTAATTGATTGGTATTATTTAGCAGCGGCAATGTTGCTGTTTCTATTAAACCATCCGCACTAATTGGCCAGCGCCCCGCATTTTCCGTTTTATTAAACAATAAATAATAATCATCATAAGCCAGTTCATCAGCGATGGGCAACTTGAAAGCGGGATGGCCACCTACCGAAAAATACATTATTCCACCTCCTTTATTTTTTACGAGGTAGGTAACAGATAACATGCTTTCCTGAATGGTATAAATGATGGAGAAGCTGAATAGAAAGGGGAAAACCCGAAAAGTACTTTCATCATTTTGTAATTCAAAAATGACGGATGATTGTGATTGCTCCCTAACCGAAAATATTTTTTCCCTTGCAAACCCATGCCTGCCGAGTTCATAACTTTTATCATTCAAAAAATACTTGTTATTCTTTAACGTGCCAACCACAGGAAATAATACAGGCGATTGCTTACCCCAAAATTTCGCATCGCCGCTCCATAAATATTCCTGGCCGGTTGCCTTATTGAAAAGACTGTTAAGCTCCGCCCCTGCCGGATTAATAACCACCTGAAGCATGTTGTTTTCTAATTGTACCATATTTGTATTTGTACTGCTGCTACGGAAAATAGGCTTACAGCCTTCTTCCCATAGTTAATGCCAACTGTATAATCGCATCGCCATTGGTGTCAGTTTGAAAACCCGGGAGCAACCCGATATAAACTTTATTATTCATGGTAAAATTGTACTGAAACTGTAATATTCCACCCAATGAATAAACCCTTTGCGGGGTCCTGTTATCATAGCCGATCAGGATAGTTGGCTGCCCGGTTCTGGGTGGCCCGTACATTTCATACCCATCGTCGCCATTTGAAGCTGATTGATACCTCCCGAACCCGCCGATACTAATCATTAGTTCATGTTTAGGGTTCCTGATAATACTTAATCCCCCATTCACTCCTAACTGAATGCCGGCGG
>JANOTW010000173.1:0-6646 GCA_031416575.1 Ferruginibacter sp. | reverse complement strand
TTCACTGAGACAAAAGAAAAACAACTAAATTACATCAACTACAACAGACAATAATGAGTGGTAAACTTTGCAGTGAAATGGTGGTAAACTTTGACCGTAATATCCAATACATGCCAATTTCAATGACTTGCAAGGGTTTGGATGGATAAATAAAGGGGCTAAAGCAACCCCTCGTCAGCAAATGAATAATATCCTTCACTGGTAACTATGATGTGATCTATCACCTTTATATCAAGATACATTCCAGCAGTTGCAATCTTCTTTGTCAGTTCTTCATCTGCCCTGCTTGGTTTAAGGTTGCCAGATGGGTGGTTGTGAGTTAAAATATTATTACAGGCATTCGCCTTTAAGGCCGCTATAAAAACTAATTTCGGGTCTGCCACAGTACTGGTAACTCCCCCTGTTGACAACTCATAATTCCTAAAACCCTTTGAGCCCGGTTCATTAAAACAACTTTAAACTGCTCTACAAATTCAATCTTGTTTTCATCCCAGGTTAATCTTAGTAACTCATAGCATTCTTTGGCAGATTTAACCAATGGTCTTTCAGAAGGTTTTACTTTGTTTTTGTAAATCAATGCAATTTCTGATACCAGGTTTAATTCTGATAAATTCATTAGCTGTTCCATAACATTTCATTTTAAAGATTTTTAAAATAATTATGGAACCTCTATCGCCTTTTGGCGACCAAGGCAATTAAGCAACGGAATAAATGATGGCTATGTGTGGCGGCAGGTGTTTATGCCGGACAGTTCATTGCCGCCACGGAGACAAATGGCGAACTTTGTGGGAGAAATAATGAAGAATAAATATTTCAATGTACATATTAGATTGGTAGTGCATTATCATCGGATAATTCCGACCAATTTACAATCACCTTTTCTTTCAACAATATTTTAATAAGCTTTAAATATATATGTATAATAACAAGTTGTTTCTAATGGCCAAAATGATAATATTGCGCAAGTTCATTTGTTTTGCCTTCCATAAAATTATGGATAAAATCCATCGTCTGGGTTGAAAATGCGATTCCATTTTCACCAAGCCAAGCACAAACAATGCGTTTTCATATTCAGGTGATTTGCCTATTTAAGTTAACCCGTCTTTAGTAGAATTAAAAGTACCTGCCAACTAAAACCCTCATTAAATATTGTACCCGGTAGTATTTTTTGTAATCTTTTTTGAAGATTATCTGCTTTATGTTCTGTAATCGTTTGCTTGAAAATTGGAAAATTAACAGAAGAGTCTTCTCCCCCAAACCAACAGCCTTCTATCATCTGTAGTACGCACATACAAATAAGGATCGGCAGATTCAAAACCAAACTGAACTTTTTGGTCCTCATTATGGCAGGGATAAAACCTAAGGAAAAATGCCCAAACTGGTTAGCAAGCAATGAATAAGTTAGCGATACGCCCCGGTAAGCATCTTTTCCCACCAGGTCTTTTTTAAGTTGGCATAGTATTGCCTTTATAGGAATGTGTTTCATTTGCCGGTCGTTAAAAGGGGTCAGTAAAATAGTTAAGGGTAAATATAGTAATAATGTATTTTAAGGGATTAATGGGATAGGGAATTTTAAATAAGCAACTATCTTCCAGGAAGGTGGATTGAATACACGGGCAGGAGCCCTCTTTAATAAACTTCAAGATCGACACGATTGTAGTGATTCGATTACATTTTATTATTAAATGACCAATGCAATAATGCATGTTGGTAGATGTGTAATTGGGTCTGTAGATCTTTTAAACGTGAAAGACCATTATCTAGCTCGCTAAATAATTCTTCGATTTTTTTAACAATGTCTATCTGTTCCTTTAAAGGAGCAAGTGGAACTCTCAGTTTACCCAATATTTCCGGATTCACATGAGGGATTCCAGTTCCTTTTGTGTTTTTCTGAATAAAGTCTTGTTTTAAGAGAAGGAAGTAATACAGGTAATCACTTTCAACTAAAAATGGAGTAATTTTCATTAATGTTGAACCAAGTGATCCATCTTGACCTTTGAATACTAAACCGCTTCTTGCTCCGTCCCAAACCATTGCTAATGACATTCTATCTATCATAGTAGATTCTTCTGGATAACTAAATTGTCGTACAGTATTTTTCTCGAATCCTTCGATATCTAAATAAGGAACTGACCTTTCTATTGCCTGTTTAAACAAGCTTGGCTTTTTCCCTTTCGTAAATACGACAATACCTTCGAAATTGACCTCCGACCACTTTTTTGGTAATTGATATGTATTCGATTCTTTGTTCATTTTATATTTTTTCCAGCAATTCTTTTTTTACAAATTCGTAAGCTTCAGTAATCTTATAAGATAAACCAGGCCTTAATAAACCCACCATATCTCCTAAGAAATCTTGATCTAATATTTTCTTTTCCATGTTTTCCAGAAATTCTTTCTGTGTTACACTATTATCCTCTTCCTTCATATAAAAGTTCCATGCTTCAATAATTGTATTTGGGTCAACATTACCTTGAGTTATCGCAAACCACATATCAAATAGATCTCTTCCTTTTCGTCTCTGATAGAGAGCACGCATTTTGGTGCCTAATAACTCTGCTACCTGATACGATGGTATCAAAACCTCTCCTGTGTACCATTCAGACTGCATAGCATATTTTACATCCTGAATGCCAAAAATTGTATGGTGCTCACGGCAATTAACTTCAACTTTTAATCTTAACGGAATTCCTCCTTCTGAATCAAAGCGATATACCAATGTGTTATTATGTTGTTTTTGTTTACGTACTGGCTTATCACCCAAAAAAGATAATACCTCACGAAGCTTATCCATAATCGGCCCGAATGGCTCTGCTGTAATTTGCACTAAATCTATATCTTCAGAATACCTTGCGGCAGGTGACAAATACAATTTGTGCAAAGCAGTCCCGCCTCTGAATGCCAACCTCTCTTTTAAATACTGATCACTATAGATTGCCATTAAAGCCCGCTCAATTACCATATCTTGTTCTACCTGGAAATCCTCCTGCCAGGGAGCTTTTTTACGCCATGCGGTTATATATGCCTGAGGAATCATAAATCGGTTTCTATTTCTATATTTTGCACAACTTTCCAATCATTACCGGTTATCATCTCAGGTTTTTCTTTTTGAGGTCTTAATAGTACAGGGAAATAATTCACTGTTTTTAGATAGTCTTTTATTGGATTGCTCAAATCCCTCATACTCAAAATCTCTTCAAATAGAAAGCCTAGACGTTGAACCGCAGTTATAGGAGAATACCGTTTAGCGAGGTTAAACAGTTTATTGCCATCTATGCTTTCACAGAGTTCTTCCAACACAGTTGCCACCCTGTTAAGACCGCCTGCCTGTTCAAAATAATACACCAGATCCAATGCGGTCAATTCTGGAGATGATACGTTTATATACCCTGTATCAACCTTCTTTTGGACTATATCATCTTTGTCCCATTCTTTTTTTATGTAGAAGTTTATTTTCAGGTTGTCGTTGTTAATGTTTCTTAAGCTTGGTTTCATTGTAATTACTGAAAAAGATTGAGGCTGCTGGTGTGCAGCGCCATAGTAGGCTGCTGCATTTAACAGGCCTATATAATAATCTTTTCCCAAAAACTTCATCAGATCTGCGATGAATAACGACGGCGGAAGTATGCCTTTACTTCTATATTCTGGTGTAATAATTACATAGAATTCATTCCTTATTAAAGCAATCTCTTTCTTCTTTTTTAGTCTTTGAAGTGCTTTTTTAATTGCTTCATCCGACTGTTCAAATTGGCTGCGTACTTCCGGCAATGAGAAGGCATACCTTCCATTAGAACGCAGTTCGTTAATAAAGTCTTCTAAATAACCGTATTGCCCTAGCATTTAAGTCTTTGTTTGATAAAAGGGTCAATCTTCGTCCCTTTTTGCAAATGTAAACTTAATAATTATATCCGATAAACTCAAGTTTAAGGGAAAAATAATCAACTTTAAATTTGTAATCAATACCCCAACGAGCCACGCCCTCAAGCGTGGGCCGTTTCCAGGCTTTAAAAGTCTTAATAGAAAGGGGCAAACTTTTTTGCTTGCCCCTTAAAATCTTAATTGTAAAATTCCATTACCTCAGCCTTTGCAAAACTCTCACAAAGTTGAAATGCTTTTTGTGTCCTCAATTGTCCAGTACCACCAAACAATAAGGATTTCAGTTTTGCTTCTTCATTTTTGTAAGTCTTCGCATTTTGAAAATATCCGGTAACGGCATTGTAAGCACCAAACAAACTGCCTTTGGTGGTTTCCAATTGCTGGGTTTCATTTGTCATAGCATATTCAAAAGCTGAATCGGTCATGTTTTTAAAACAGGTGGATAGTTCATCATCTTTACCAGCCTGTATATTTTGAAACACTTCTTTGTTAGGTACTAAAGCCATTTGTATCAGCTTTTTTACTTCTGGGTCTGTAATACGAACCTTTGCCCACTGATTTAAAATACCTTCCAGTTCATTGCTTAATCACATACCAAGGTAATAAAGCTACAATTGAAGATGTGCAGACAGATTCTTTAAGTGAAACTTTAAGTAATAGTAAAAATAAAGTTGATAAAATAAGCGGTGTAAGAGTAATAGGAGATAGGAAAATTATTAATTACTATCCTTTTTCAGGAGATTTAGATAATGCAACTGTGTATGCCACTGTGAGAGTTTCACCTGCCGGAACAGGAACATTTTTAGGATTTGGTAAAAACTCAACTACAAGAGCTCAAGCTTATGCTAACAAGATAATACACTATTTAAAAAACATACAGTTTGATAAATGGAATGATGAAAGGATTGTAACAGTGCGATTTAATTTTAATAATCACTAGTTATTACTGTGTTCCAATTTTACCGTTAAATTGTTGTTGGATGCTATTCTATTATCACCTATAAAGTACAAGGACTTGAAAAAGAATAAACCAATGAAAGGAAATAAAGGATCGTATGTTAATCATCTAATATTACGTGTCTGAAACAACAAGCCTTTTTAACTGAATTACTTTCCTAATATATATTGTAAAAATTAGGCAATCCTGCCATTTCAGACTAATATCGTTACTGAAACGTTACTTAGTAAAATGAAAAAACCTCGCATTTATTGTAAATACAAGGCTTTTAAGAGAATGGTTTGGTGCCCGGAACTGGATTCGAACCAGCACATCCTTGCGAACGCTGCGACCTGAACACAGTGCGTCTACCAATTTCGCCACCCGGGCTTCTCCATCAGGGCTGCAAATATAGAAAACTATACCGTATCCGCCCAATACCTTATTATAAATTATACAACCGGCCCACGGCCTTTCCACCCGGTTAATAAAACGCCGGCGATTACCAGTATGGTACCCATTACCTGTTCTAAAAAAATTCGTTCACCCAACACAAAATGTGCCTGTATAATGGTACTAACAGGACCAATGCTGGATACAATAGCCACATTATTGGAACCAATGCGCTTCATTGCATTTGAAATTAAAAAGCCCGGGATAACTGTGGCGATAATAGCCAGTAAAAATCCATAACCCCAAAATGAATTACCGGCAGGCACCTCACCGTAATTGCCTGCTAATAAAAAATGCAAAAAAATACCAGCCGTAGCAGCCAGCATGGTATAGGCTGTAAATTTAGTGGCGCCCACCAGGGGTATTATTTTTCCACTTCCAACAATATAAATTGAAAAAGTAATGGCACACATGAATATCAATAAGCCGCCCTTTATAAACCGGGGATTATTAAAATCTATTTTAAGCTCGCCAAAAAAAGCGATGGCTATACCCAGGTAGGTTAGCGCCAATGCGATTTTTTGAATGCCCGATATTTTCTGTTTAAATACAGCCGCATTGATCAATACTACAAAACCCGGGTACAGGAAAAGTATCAGCCGCTCCAGGCCAGCGCTTATATATTGCAATCCCATGAAATCAAAAAGGCTGCTAAGGTAATAGCCAATAATACCCAACCCTACAATGCTTGCCCAATGCTTGCCGGTGAGCTTTACGTTATCTTTTTTAGTGGCCGCCAGTATGGCTGCGCCTATAAAAAAAGGAAGTGAAAAACCCATACGAAGTGTGAGCAATGTTAAAGCGTCCGTGTGTGTTTGTTCAAATGCTTTTTTAACAATGATGGCCTTTGTTGAAAATAAAATGGAACCTGCGAATGCAATGATAAAACCTGCTACGGGTATTAAAGTATTGTTTGATTTTAACTTCATAATTATTCAGGAATGAATGCAGTAAGCTTGATTTGCAGCAGACGCTGGTGCATGTTTTTTGTTGTACAGACAGTTGTTTTTCATGGCATCATCGTTGTGTTATGTTAATCCCGAATTTAGGGACTCCCTTGTACCGCATACCATTGGGCATCCTGCTTACGTTATATTAAGAAGCTTTCAATGCGTGTATTATTTAACGTCAGGCAAGTAGTCAAGGCTTTTTGATCTGCAACAAAAACGGTGGCTGGGGTAATTGCAAACCTTTCGGGTTTTGCGGTACCAGGGTTGCCAACCTTTTAAAGGTTGGCAACCCTTTTGGAGAAGGTGCAAATTAAAGATCCCCAATGGTATGCGGTACAAGGGAGTCCCGGGGCAGCACACAAAACCCCAATCGGGATTTGCAATGACACAACGATGTTGAGCAATGATCTATAGTTTGTACCAAAAAAAC
>JANOTW010000172.1:0-3648 GCA_031416575.1 Ferruginibacter sp. | reverse complement strand
CAACCAATTCATTTGAATAAAACGATCCTTTTAATAACACCACCATTCACCCAGCTTAACACGCCCTACCCGGCTACAGCATACCTGAAAGGTTTTTTAAATACAAAAAACATTTCTTCTTTCCAGGCCGATCTGGGTATTGAAGTAACGATTGCCTTATTCTGCAAACAAGGATTGGAAAAATTGTTTGTCCGAATAAAAAAGGATAATAAAATCTTATCGGAAAATGCAGCAAGAATAATTGCCCTGCAGGATGATTATATTCAGCGCATTGATGCGGTAATACTTTTCCTTCAAGGAAAAAATCCAACGCTGGCACATTTGATTTGCAAGAGAGATTTTTTACCGGAAGCTTCCCGCTTCGCACAACTGGATGATTTAACCTGGGCCTTCGGAAGTATGGGCATACAGGATAAGGCAAAACATATTGCCACTTTGTTCCTGGAAGATTTATCTGACCTGATTAAAGAATGTGTGGACGAACATTTTGGTTTCAGCCGTTATGCAGAACGGTTGGGAAGGTCGGCAAATAGTTTTGATGAATTATATACTTCCTTACAACAGCCTTTTACATTTATTGATACAATACTGATAGAAATACTGGAAATAAGAATGAAGATGGTACTACCAAAGTTGGTCGCCATCTCTGTTCCTTTTCCCGGAAATTTATATACGGCTTTTCGCTGTGCCCAATGGATAAAGAAAAATTATCCGGCAGTAAAAGTGACGATGGGTGGTGGTTTTCCAAATACCGAATTGCGTTCATTGTCAGATATTCGGGTGTTTGAGTTTTTTGACTTCATTACATTAGATGATGGCGAAGCTCCGATTGAAAATTTAATTGCACATGTAGAAGGAACGAAATCGGTGGAAGAACTAAAACGGACTTTTACTTTGGTGGATGGAAAAGTAGCATACATCAATAATAAAGCATGTACAGATTATAAGCAAGGGCAAGTGGGCACACCTGACTACAGTGATTTTTTATTGGATAAATATATTTCAGCTATCGAAGTGGTAAATCCCATGCACCGTTTGTGGAGTGATGGACGGTGGAATAAATTAACAATGGCACATGGTTGCTATTGGGGCAAATGTACTTTCTGCGATATTTCGTTAGACTATATCAAACTATACGAACCCATTGCTGCATCAGTACTTTGCGATAGAATGGAAACCATGATTGCACAAACAGGTGAAAATGGTTTTCACTTTGTCGATGAAGCAGCACCTCCGGCCTTGATGCGGGCATTGGCCATAGAAATCATCAAAAGAAAATTAACCGTTAGCTGGTGGACAAATATCCGCTTTGAAAAAAGTTTTACCCGTGATGTATGTTTATTATTAAAAGCCTCTGGTTGTATCGGCGTATCCGGTGGATTGGAAGTGGCTTCTGATAGATTACTTGCTTTAATAGATAAAGGAATAACCGTGGCACAAGTAGCAATAGTAAACCGGAATTTCACCGAAGCCGGCATTATGGTACATGCTTATTTAATGTATGGCTTTCCCACACAAACCGCACAGGAAACTATTGACTCATTGGAAATGGTACGCCAACTATTTAAGAATGGTATTTTACAATCGGCTTTCTGGCATTTATTTACTATGACGGCGCATAGTCCTGTTGGATTGAATCCGGAAAATTATAAAGTAAAAAAGAAAACAGAGCTGGTTGGTGCATTTGCCAATAATGATATTGAACATATTGACCCCACCGGTGCCGATCATGAAAGTTTCAGTTTCGGATTAAAAAAATCCTTATACAATTTCATGCACCAGATCGGCCTGGACGACTCCTTGCAAAAGTGGTTTGATTTTCCGGTACCTAAAACAACGGTGCCGCCCGATTATATTTTGAAGGCATTAAAAGAAGATGAGTCGTTACTATTTAAACCAACGGCAAAAATTCTCTGGTTGGGAAAACACACAAAAGCAGAGCCCTTTACCCAATCTAAAAAAGGTAACAGCCGGGAAATGCTGAGTGTAAGTTTTGTTACTAAAAAACAAACACAACAATTACAATTTACTAAAGCACAGGGAGAGTGGTTTATTGATATGCTGCCCAAACTATCAATTGCCAATGAAAAAACATACAGCTTGCAGGAAATAAAAGATAACTACGATGCAGCTGGATTAGAAGACTTTGAATTATTCTGGGATAATAAGCCGGTCAGTACGATGAATAAATTGGGATTACTGAAACTGTAAACACGGAAGAATACAGGATTATCAAAATGATTTCGTTGATTATAGACTGTAGGCATAAAATTTTCTACTGGTACCAATATAATTTTTTTTGGAAAAATGATCAGTGTGAATCCTGTATAAAAAATCCTTTAATCCGTGATCTGTTTTTCAATTCTTCGATCAGGAATAAACCACATACAGGCAACAATAAAATAGCAAAGAATTCCCAACAGGGGATTAATAAACGAAACTGCTACGCCGGTTGCATAAATTAATTGCGAAATAATTCCTTTCCGATCTTTCCCAATTGCAATACCTAACGGAGAATCTTTCCCGTGTAGTTTTGAAAGGCAATGGGCAAGAAGATAATAGGCCATACCTGACATAAAGGAAACTACACCGAACAACACAACCGGCCATTTAGCAAAATTGTTTTCACCCATCCATGCCGTTGTAAAAGGAAATAAAGAAAGCCAGAAGAGGAGATGCATATTGGCCCAGAGAATGTTGCCATTCACCTGCCTGGCAATATGCAGCATATGATGATGATTGTTCCAATATATACCAATATTAATAAACCCGAGTACATAACTTAATAGTACGGGTAACAGTGGTTTTAATGATTCCAATGTGGCCTCATGTGGCACTTTCATTTCTAATACCGATGGCTAATACTCCATCACTGAATGCTTCTAATCTTCCTTTTGTCATATACCCGCAATTAAAATTTTTTGCAATTGTAAAATAATTTAAAAGAGAATTAAAATATCTTTAATTATGAACCAGCAGATAGCACATATAGCTTTAGTGGTAAATGATTACGATGAAGCTATACATTTTTATACGGGGAAACTTAATTTTACCTTGATTGAAGACACCGTTTTAAGTGAAACAAAACGATGGGTGTTAGTTGCTCCGCCTGGCTCGGATGGTTGTAATTTGTTGCTGGCGAAAGCAACGGCGGATGAACAAAAGAGCAGGATAGGCAATCAAACTGGTGGCCGTGTTTTTCTATTTCTGAATACTGATAATTTTTGGCGGGACTATAAAAATATGCTTGCCGAAGGAATAATATTTGTTAGAGAACCGGTTGTTGAACCATATGGCATTGTTGCAGTATTCAAAGATTTATACGGTAACCTCTGGGATTTGATAGAGCCAAAGAAAAACATGCTTTTTAGAGAAGCACGGCTAACAGACATACCTCAAATACAAATGGTGAGAAATGCTGTTACTGAAAATATTTTATCTGATCCGGCACTGGTGCCCGATGAGGATGTAGCAGACTATATCAACCGCAGGGGAAAGGGTTGGGTATGCGAAGTGGATAATCGTATTGTTGGATTTGCAATTGCTGATCTGGAAGACCATAATATTTGGGCATTATTTATACAACCCGGATTTGATAAAAAAGGCATTGGCCGGAAATTGCATGATGATATGCTCAACTGGTATTTT
>JANOTW010000171.1:0-9589 GCA_031416575.1 Ferruginibacter sp. | reverse complement strand
TTTATGCCAATTGTTTTTGCAAATCAGCTTTAAAGATAAAAGCGTCTAAAAGTTCCTTCACGATTTTCTTTTTGTCGTTGGGCAGTTTTTCTACTCCGCCTGGCGCAGGAATGAGGCGATGGCAATGCAGCAAAGATTTCCTGTGCCTTGCCAACTATAACAAATTAAAAAAAAGTAAAGCCATCAGTCATAACAAGCTGGTGGTTTTTTTATTTACAAACCTTTAATAAGGTTTTGAATTTCCCCTATCAGGCGCTGGAATGAGGCGTAGGTTTGTGCGTTGGGTTTCCAGTGCCGGGCGTTGCTAAAAGAACAAGCTTATTGCAACCTGGCTCTTTTTTTTACGGACACTTGGCAATAAACCGTACGAATATTCGA
Organism: Ferruginibacter sp.; assembly: GCA_031416575.1. Lineage (GTDB taxonomy): Bacteria > Bacteroidota > Bacteroidia > Chitinophagales > Chitinophagaceae > Ferruginibacter. Next base: position 9,211 of record JANOTW010000171.1, on the reverse strand, counting down.
ACATAGTTTACTAGTTGCGTCACTGCAAATTAAACGTTCTGTTAATCAATTTTTGAATGGGTCGAAGGTGTGCATTTGCATTTCAGTTATAACGCAATTAAAGTTGCCCATAGGTATTTGGTACAAGAGGGCGTCCACGATACGCTGCGCTATCGGGATGTACCAATGCAACGATGATCCACAATGCTGCTTCTTCGTTCGGACAAAACCTGACTCCTTTTTTTAATCCCTGAGCAGTATAAATGGCAATCACCCAATTTATGAAACATACACCAAGCCCCACTGGTTAGCGGGGCTAAAAAATATCGCATTGGGCAGCGCAATATTATATTTGAACCATTTTTAAAATATTTGGAAAACAACATTTTACATAATGGTGTTTAATACTTTTGTTGCGCCCCGGGCAGGATGAATTGGAAATGCACCTGCTAAAAAAATGTGCTTTCAGGTTTTTCAATACTGGTGAAAACCTTGTGATATAAATTCCAGCACATCCGGTAAAGACCTGCGCCAATAGGTCCAGTTATGCCCGCCATCGCGGATACGAAATTCGTGCGGTATTTCTTTTTTACGCATGGCGATATGGACCAGCGAATTTCCTTCATATAAAAAATCATCATCACCGCAATCAATGTACCAGCGAACTGATTTTTTCAGGCTATCAGGCACGGCATTTACCAGGGCCGGCACACTCTGGCGGTTATAAAAATTCACGATCAATGAATCCGCTATTGCCGCATTATCCCTTCTCGCCCGTGTTTTAGCATCGTCTAAAGTAAGCGGGCCGGTAGCAGCGCTCAGCGGGCAAGCCGATGCAAACAATTCGGGGTGATGCAATGCATACGTGAATGTACCGTCGCCGCCCATGGACAAACCGCTTACTGCACGATATTTTTTTTCCGCCTTTATGCGGTATTTCTTTTCAACAAAAGGCATCAGTTCCTGAAAGAAAAAATCTTCATATTTCCATGTTCCGCCGGCATTGTTGGAATAACCACGCTGGCCTGTATTGGCATCAGGCATTATGATGACCATTGGTGTCGCTTTGCCTTCATTGATAGCTTTGTCGGCAATGTGCAGCACTTCTCCAAATTGCACCCACCCCGTCTGGTCATCCCCTCCACCATGCAGGAGATACAGAACGGGATAACTGCGGTCCGAACTTTCATAGCCCGGCGGCAGATATACAGCATACTTTCTTTCCATTTTCAATATCTTGCTTGTCATGGAAAGATTGTCTGATACTTTTCCTGTTTGTGATATTGTAATTAACGGCAGGAATAGAAGGCCTGCAAAAATTGGGAGCAGTTGCATTTTCATGATAACATATTTTAAGGTGTGATTTGCATTTTATAAATTTATATTTCAACCTGTACTTTTAGCGCATTTACTTTATCCGCCGCAAGGTGCATGGCTTTGGTGATGTCGTTGAATGGCAGTATGCCGGTAATGAACGGGCGCAGGTCAATCCTGCCGGATGCGACGAGCCTGATGGCCTCGTCAAATACATTTCCATACCGGAAAGAACCTACGAATTGAATTTCCTTCACCATCAACTGGTTGGCGGGAAGTGGAATATCATCGGTACCCAACGTGCCGTGCGTTAAATTATTTGCCTGCTATTATCGCCTTTACCCTCTTTTGCAATTGTTTTTTATCAGGCAGGTAAAGTTGGTACTTTGAAACAAAAATTTTATTGGAAATCCCGCCCATTGCATATTCAACCAACACTTCATCTTTCTCTGCGGAAAGAATGATGCCTATGGGTTCATTGTCGCCATCTACATTTTCTTCTTTTTTGAAATAGCTAAGATACAGGTTCATTTGCCCAATATCGCCATGGTTTACTTTTCTTGTTTTAAGATCAATGATTACAAAGCACTTTAAAATACGATGGTAAAAAACAAGGTCAATAGAAAAATGCTTATTGCGAAGAGAGAGTTTGTATTGCCTGGCCACGAATGTGAAGCCCTTACCAAGCTCCAATAAAAATTGTTGCAGGTTATCAATAATCTTTTGTTCAAGCCCCTTCTCAGACATTTTATGGCTTAGCGGGATTTTGAGAAAGTCGAGTATGTAAGGGTCTTTTACTATTTCTGTTGGATCGGAAACAATGTACCCTTTTTTCGAAAGTTGCAGTACGCCCTTTTTGTCTTTGCTCAATGCAAGCCGTTCAAACAGGGAGGCATCAATCTGGCGTTCAAGATCCCTTACAGACAGTTTATCATTGACAGCATGCCTTTCATAAAACTTCCTTCCGGTATCATCAGAAATACCAATTAATGCTATGTAATGACTCCAACTCAATTTGGCAGACACTGTCTGCCATTTGTCATAAGCCAGGTAAAACCTTCGCATGTCCAGCACATTGCGTCTGCCAAATCCCTTTCCATACTGTTGAGTTAAATCCTTTGAAAGCCTTGCCAGCAGGTCAGTTCCATACTCGGCCCTATCTTTGCCCTGTTGTTCAAATTCTACTATGTGTCTGCCAATTTCCCAATTAGCTTTTACTAATTCCGTGTTAATCGCCCTTGCCGCATTTTGCCTTGCGGTTTCAATTGTACGGCCAATGGCCGCTAAAAGGTTTTTGTAATTTGGTTTTATCAGGCTCATGTTTTAATTAAATTTTTAATCGGTAAAGCTACTGTTATCAACGTCATATAATAATGTTACCGGACTGTAAATTTTGAAAGATATTTTTATACCGGGCATGCAGGCATTTCAAATATGTCCGGATGTTTACTTAAACTGAATTTATTTAGAAACTATTTGCATTATTCTTCAACAATGAAATTCCCTTTTTATCCGGTACTTTATTATGCAGTAGCGAATTTAAAAAGCGTTCCACATAGCTGTAAATGTACAAGAGGGCGATGCAAGGATGTTCCACATTGCTTCTTAGCCCGGACAAAAAATCAATAAACAAATACAGGCCTTATCATCGCTCTATATCTTTCACAAAACCGCTGCCGAAGTTTACAACCGACGGCAGGGTTGTGTATTGCTTAAGGCTGCACAACTTCCACCCACTTCCCATTCACTCCTGCCGTTATACTATTATCGTACATGGCTTCGGTAAATGTGCCCGGTAAAAAATAACGGCCAAGGTAACTGGCATTTAACTGCACATAATAAACGAGTGTTTCATTTTCGCGGATGTTGAAATAGGTATATACGCGGTCATCCCGAATATCCTGATAAGTGGATGCGGATGATTTGAAAGTGCCTTCGCCACCCAACATGCGGGCATTTAATATTTCCCAGCCGCCGGGGAATATCTGTGTTAATGCCATCTGCGAATAATAGCCACGCCTGCCCGGATTTTTAATGACAACCTTTGCTACGAAATCAGCTCCCTGCGTTAGTTTATTGATGTTAATAGCCGTGCTATCCCTTGATATATAACTCACGCTCATATTCAATACCGCCGCGTTATTATTTACTTTCAAACTGTCGCCGCTTAATGGCTGCCTCTGCGTTATTAAACGTACATACAACGTATTGTTTCCTTTATTGGTGATGGCTACATTGCTGCCGCCATTTTTTAATACAACGGGCAACTGGCGGATATACGCAGCAGAGTTAATTTCTGTTGACTTGCCGTCTATAATAGCTGCCGAAATTATTTTAGCGCCCGATGGATTTTTACCACAATACTTTGCAATGGCGATTAATGCGTAAGCCGTGGTTTGCGTGCTGTACCAATTATCCTGCGATAATTTTGCCGCAATGGTGGGCAACATTTCAGCAGCCTTTGTGCGTTTACCCATGATGGTTAAAGTTTCCAAAACCATGGCCTGGTTCCTTAGCTCAGAACCAAAAGTTATGCCTGGTGATGAGCGGTTTTCAAATGAAGTGGGCAAGCCGCTCATAAGGTCTAAGGCGGCATTATTCTGTCCGGTTAACTGGTAGGCCGCAGCCAGCCGCCACTTTGCTTCAGGTGATAAATATTGAAATTCTTTTAAGCGGTTCATGGCGCCCGGTTCAGGGGCCTTCGCCAATGCCAATGTAAACAAGCGATATGCCTGCGACAGATCGCCTCCATAGAAATTTGTAGTGGTTGCCGCCCAACCATTTGCTTTACCCCGCTGGTAATTTTTCCATTGCTGCAACGTGTAATCACTTACGAGGTAACCACTGTTTTGCGCTTCTGTTAAAAAATGGCCTGCATAGCTGGTACCCCATTCATCGCTTTCATTGCCACCCGGCCAATAGCTAAAGCCTCCATCCGGCAGTTGAAAATTCTGCATTTTCGCAATGCCCGCTTTTATGTTTTTTTCTACCTGCGCCTTTTTATAATCATCCAGATCGGCCAGTTGATTTAACACCAGTTGCGGGAACACGGCCGATGTAATTTGCTCAATGCAACCATGGGGATATTGAATTAAATAATCAAGGCGCTTTTGTAAATTCATGGATGGCACGCTTGAAATTTCTACTACCGCCGTACTGGTTGCAGCAGTGCCAATCGGTGTTGCAATTGTTTTCCATTGTTGCCCCGGGGCCAATACAATTTCACTTACGCTTGTTACCGGAGGATTCGGATTTCTGATATCCAGCTCCACTTCGTAATCCGCCTTTTCGTTGCCGGATGAAGCCATCAGTTTTACTTTGCCAACACCAATATTGGATTTTACCATCACATCAAAATACACCATCTGCTCACCGGTTGCTGAAAAGTTGATAGCCTGTGAACTATTACCCACCACCTGCAGGTATGGATTGGATTGTAAATTGATGGTTACATTTTTGACAGTATTCTCCATCGCAAAAACGGTGACTGGTAATTTAATGGTTTCTCCCGGGCCTAACACCCTTGGCATAGTCGCCAGCAACATCAATGGCTTTTTAACCGCCACCGCTTTTTCAGTAAAACCGTAACTGCCGTCATGTGCAGCCACCACCATTGCCCTTACCGAACCAATGTAGGATGGCAACGTAAAGGTTTGTGTTTGCTTTTGCCCGCTTTTTAAATGGAAAGGCCCGAGGTACTTTACCACTGCTTTGAAGCGGTTGGCCGTTTTTTGCTTTACCGGGCCGCCTTCTGCATCGCCGCCAATTGTAAGGATGCGTTCCAGGTCGCCGCCCCATGCGCCGATGACATAATCGAACATATCAAAACTCTTTACGCCCAATGCTTCCCTGGCATAAAAAGCGCTATGCGGATCGGGTGTTTTAAACCTTGTAAGATCCAGCAACCCTTCATCTACAACCGCTACGCAATAAGTCATTTCCTTTCCCTGTTGTTCACTTACGGTAAAGGCAACAGCCTGCTCCGGCCTGATTGAATTTGGAATAGTAAGAACCGGTTTTAGAATGGTATTCTTATCCTCTACAAAAATTGGAATAGAGCCATACATGCGGATAGGAAGGTCGTTGATGGTTTGTGCATGTGGTTGCAGCAAACTTACGGTGGCGTAAATGTTGGGCGCCATCGAAGCATCCGCTTTAAACTTTACCACCGTCTGGCCCTGTGTGGTTTGCTGCCAGAAAGATTTGATTACTTTGCTGCCGCTTTCCAGGCTCACCAATATCCTTCCTCCCTTGCTGCCCGGTATGTTTAAACTTACTTCTTCGCCCACATTATACTTCTCCTTATTGCTGCTGAATGAGAGCATAGAGGCCGCTGTCTGATCATCATTGCCTTCCCTGCTTTGCCAGCCGGGTTCATCAATGTATAAGGCGGAGCCGGTGGTATGCCCGCTCTTTAAATCCTTTACCAAAATAAGGTAACGGCCCCACTCATTTTCGGAAACTCCAAACTGAGCCTGTCCCCTGCCGTTAGTTAAATGAACGGTTTCTTTCTTCAGTAGTTTATTAAATTCATTTTGCGTAAAGTTGCTGAGGTTATCACCGTTATCATCCCACCACCAACGCCATTGAATGCGGTAGAATTGTATTTCCACATCGTTGTTTGCTGTGAGCAGGTTACCACGGTTGTCAACATTTACAATTTGCATGGTGTGATTTTTACCGGATAGTAAAAAATCAAACGGCTTTTCCCCGGCGGGCAATTTTAACCCGACATAACTTGAGTAAGGGCTGTAGGGAACGCTCATATTATCAATGCTGAATGCCCCGCCTGGTTCAAAAACCTTTATCACCATATTGGCATTCAACATGCCAGGTGCGCTTTCATCAATTTCAAAATTCGGTTTTAATACCGCATTGCCTTCCGCATCCAACATGCCATCAAAAATGGTTTTGCTTTGGGTGGAATAATTGGCTGTAGGATTATCAAAATCATAGCCGGCAAATTTTGGGAAAGCCGTTTTCTTTGCATCCAGCGATGCATCAATTTTTGCTTTTAAATTTTTACCCAATGCCCCAAAAAGCCATTTGGCATTGATGTTCCCGGTGGCTGTGCTCCCAATACCCAGCACCGCATCCTTTCCAAAATCAACATTAATTTTTAAGCGGTTGGGCATTACCGTTTCTACCTTGATGCGCTTTTCAAAATTAGCCCCGCCTACTTTTACTTTTGCCAGCCAGTTACCTGTTGGGGCTGCCGCACCGGTATTGGTTTTAAATAGATAGAAACCATCCGATGCGTTATTTTGTACGGCATGTTTATACAATTGCCCCTGCGGTGTATATAAACTAAATTCCACCGGATGATCTTTTGGTAATTTCTTTTCTTTGTCTTCAATGATGCAATTGAGGTACATCGTATCGCCTGGCCGCCATACACCGCGTTCACCAAAGATGAACCCCTTTATGCCATTCCTTACTTCCTCCCCACTCACATCAAAGCGGCTTAGCGCAAGTGAACTTCCATCATCCAATTTTAAATAGCCTCTTTCGTTTCCTTTTTTAGCAACCAATAAATATGGTTTACGCTTCAAATCAATGTTCACAAAACCATCACTGCCACTCTTTGCCGAATTGATAATGGTTTGCTGGTAATCCATTACTTCCAGATCAACACCGCCCATGGGTTCGGTTGTAAGAATATTACTGACCGCTACCAGCATTGTATTATCACTTCCCCGCTTTGCGGTAAGCCCGATATTACTTGCCAGGATATTCCTGCCGGCCCACCTGTCTTTGTTATAGTACGACCTGCTGTTGGGGTCATCCCTTTGATCCCAATTGTACCCATACGGATAATAAGAATCATACCGGTCCCAAAAATCATCGTCATCATCAACGCCATTATTACCATAAGAATCATAACCTTCCCCGCCTCCTTCTTCTTTATCACCTTCATTCTTTTTTGTTGTATCAACAGATTGGTACAATGAATACTCCGGCCTAAAGCCAATGGTTACCCGATAGATAGCGCCCTGCTCTGTTTTCAAAAATTTATCTATGTCTAAGGAGAAGCGCTGGTGTTTGTGCAGGTCAAGGGTTTTATCATCATCCAGGCGCAATGTTTTTTGTACGATTGGTTTGGCTACCCTTCTCAACTGATCGTTACCGCTGATGTTATTTTCCTGTAGAAATTGTGGCACATTGTTTTCCAGTATTTTTATAATGCTTATGTCCACCGCTTTTAAATTGATTGCATCAAAAGGCAGTACCAACCGTCCGGAGTTGGGTAAAATATTTCCTTTGCCATGAATTTTAACGGCAGGCAACTTATTTTCAAAATTGATGTTGGAAGTAAAGCCTTTGTCCAATATACCACCCCAACTATTCTTTATACCGGCATTAATATTAACCGTGTAATTGCCATCCAATTTTCCATTGGTAAATACTTTTACTTCGCTGCCATTAATAGTATAAGAAATATCCGGCTGGTTACTCATGGTAATCAATCCAGTCATATCCTGGCCCACAGCAATAGGATCGCTAAATTGAACGGATGCAAATTGCTGGGCTTCATTCATTGCCACTACATTCAGCACTTTAAAATCCCCTGCAGCCGGTACAGCGATTGCTGTTTCTCCTTTCACGTCCATGTTCGCAGGCTTGCCGTTCCAGCTTAGGGCCAGGTTTTTTACACTGTTTCCCTTTTCAATATTATCAATCGTGTAGAGATGCGTTTTAGCGGCGTCGTTGTGTTGCCAGTTTATTTTTAATGCCTGGCCGCTTATCGTAGCCGTTAGTAATTGTTCGATGTCTTTTCCAGTCTCCACATCCGCCGTCTCCAGTTCACCACTCAGGCTCATTTTATTTTTTGTGGCGGCGCTGCGTAAACCATTATCGGTAACCTTAAAAGAAGGCTTCACGGTTTTCATATTAAAGCGCAGGTTGCTGAATTTGTCCGGCACTTTGGTTACTTTACCCAGCTTAAAATTTACTTCATAAACTTTATCCGGCGCTAACCAACTCTCGGGCTTAAATTCAATGGTACGGGCATTTACCCAATACGCTTTCCCTTTTATGGAGGGAGAAAAATCAAACAAGTTATCTTTCAGTTCTTCACCCACCGTATGCGTAGTATTGGCATCTGCGGCTAATTGGATACTGATGGCGCTTGTTTTGGAAATAACGCCGGTGGTGTAGGCATCAATGTACTGGCTGAATGCGGGGCCCACCTCAATCCATTTGTCTTTTTTGTTGCAGGAAAATAAGGTAACGATGAGGGTAATGAACAGCATGATGCTGAAAAAAGTTGCATTGAACTTTTCAGAGCGTTGAACACGATCGGGGCCCATAAATGTATTTGTATTTGGTTGTTCAGCAAAACCAGGACGGTTGTACTGTAGTAGATTTACTGATGTAAATGTTACAAGACTTTTTGGATTGTGCAATTGCAATGGACGGGAATTTTGTTAAATGTAATGTAAAGAAAAAATGGCGGAATATTTTGGGAGGGATTCAAATTTTTTTCGCTGAAAGTTGCTGGATGAATATAGTTTAAGCATTCATTGCCTTTCGCCGGTTAAGGTGCATGTTTTCCCGAAATAATCGGGATTATACTATTTAATTTTTTTGTCCCGGCATTACAACCCTGATTAAGCATTCTATACAAACATTCTTTTTTTTGTCCGGGCTGTGAAGCTATGTGGATTCCCGAAAAAATTCGGGATTTCGAAATACAGTTTTTTTTGTCCAGGCTATATTTCTTTGCTCAACATCCTTGCATCGCCCTCTTGTACTGCATACCATTGGGGAACTTTAATTGCGTTATGTTTAGAAAATCATCTATGTATTACTAAACCGTTTGCCTTTTCAGTTTTTGGATTTTTGTAGGTGGAAGTTACTGAAGCTCAACCAGCAAAGGTGAACGTCACGTATAGCTAATAGTAGAAAAAAAATCATT